>PUMQ01000005.1 GCA_003551435.1 Candidatus Nealsoniibacteriota bacterium | reverse complement strand
TAAAAGAAGAGAAATTGGAAAACACATAAAACTCATTTTCGTAAAAAAAGATCTGCTTGTCTGTGTCTAACCTGTGCCCCCTTTTACCATCTTCTTTTCTTGTCCGATCCACCACAGCCCCTCCTTTGTTTAGCGTTCAAATAAGACGCCTCAACAAAACATTCCTCACTTCACTTGCTATCGTCGATAAGCCTCATCAACGTGCAATATTCTGCATGGATATTGCGCTTTCCCGTATTTTTCCTCAAAATACTCCATTACATCTTCCTCTCGAGTAAAGCAAAACCCGTCGATACAGATACTTATCAGAACATCGGCAGCCAAAATTATCCAATTTCCTTTCATGTCCCTGGAAAAAATTCCCGAAGAAAGCAATAAATTGTTCATTTTTCTGTATATTTTTTCGTTTACCTCATAGCGATTATAGACATCCCACCTTACCCGAATTTTATTATCCTCAATATATACCAGCTTTACACCATGCTCTCGAAGCTCTTTATCTACAGATTTGCTCCTGTTACATAGCATCATTCGTCCCTCCTTTGTTTAGTGTTCAGGGTGAAGTGCTCTAATAAAACACTTCTTCCCTCCAGTGCCTACATTATACAACAAAGAGGATAAAAAGCAAAACCCTTTAGGTAAGGGTCTTTGCTACTGCTCCAAGAAATGATCTATGCCCGTCCTGTATCGTATAGTCCGGGGTTCGAGCCTTTTTTGAGAAATGGAAAGACCCTGCTAAACAATAATTCGCAAGGCCTTATGTTCTTTGAAAACTCTCTAAAAGATCATTTATTTCAAAACGCAATGCATCTCCTGGGTAATTTTCTTGTGAAAACTTCAATGTTTCTCTTGCCCACTCATCCCAAGGAAGACTACAATCACTCTCTCCGTCCCAAAAGAACCATCTTTTTTCTCCACGTGGACGAATTAGTATGATTTTTTTGGGAAATTTTCTTTTCCTTCTTTTCCCCTTACTTCTTGAATAAAATTGGACAATTTCGAAAAACTGAACTATCGGATTTTCTCGCAAGATTTCTTTTTCTATCTCTATCAAAATCTCCTTTTCATGGTCTTCCATTTTTATCACTCCTTTGCATCAGGACGATTGTGATTCATTAGCTCTTCTAGAGTATACCATCCTGCAAAGCTTAAACACATCTGAATTACTGTAAGGTGACTGCCCATTTTCCGCAACTTACCTTGTTTTGCATATTCCTTTACACCATCAGTAATAAAGTGTGCATGGGCAAGTATTTCATCTTTATTCAGAGAAGCAAATGTTTTTTTAATGTCCATGCGTATTTTTGGAACATTTTCTTTCTCAAGCCTTTCTTGATACATTTCAATTACAGATATAACTTTTTCTGAGTTCATGCTATACGATCTCCTTTCTTGTTTAATGTGCAAAAAAGCAGAGATATTCTCTCTGCCCTCCTTTGACCACATAATACAATAATTTCAAAAAAAGCAAACCCTTTAGGCAAGATGCTACAAGGGTTAGCCAAAGTTTGAACCTGTTTGTAAGTAAATAAAAGGTACAGGGCGAGTTAATTACTTATAACCCGCCCTTTCCCCAGGGATTAAATTATTGCCTTACTTCCCTTTCGGTGATAAGAATCAATTTAATTCCTCCTTAAATAGATTTGGGGATTGCTGTTACAATACAGTAATTTCAAAAAAAGTCAAGCCTGAAAACTTTCTCGTGATTATTAATAGAAAAAAATAGAATGAAAAACCATCTTAATTAAAAGGTAAGCCCCGTTGTAGATCCGAGAGATATACGTGAAATCACCTCTATTACAAGCAATGCTAATATTAGAACTTATTTGATGTAAAGTAGAAAAGCGGTTTGAAATTATCTCCCCGCTTTCTCGCTCATTCCCTCGAGCTTCACAAGCACCTGTGCTGTTCTCTGTTGGACCGCACCTTCCACAAAAAATAATTTTTCTGGCCAGAAATGTTTCAAAAAACTCATAATCAAATTGTGAATTTCTTTCGCCGATGCTTCACTTCTGCTTCTGCCCTGGTCGGTCTTGTAGGGAATTTCAAATACATTTTTAGCCACTACTATCAACTGGTATCTGTCTTCTATCTCAAGACACATCCTGAAAAGTTCCCTTACCGCTAAATAGTCTCTAGGTTCGTCTGCATACCGTCTTGCCTGGACATAAAAATGAAACAAGGGCATATCGGTGATAAAACCATCCGTAGCATTAGAACGCAACTCTTCTCTTTCTTGTTGCCTCCACATATAAAACCTTTCGAATGGGCTGCGGAAATCTCCAAACTCTTTCTTTAACTTTCTTTTTTCTTCCCCAATTAGGTCGTAATCAAATCCCAAAATTTTCAGCTCTGCGAAAAGAGCAGCTGCTAACGTTGATTTTCCGGTACACGGTCCTCCCGATACAGCTATATTAATCTTCATTTAATGTACTACCTCCTTTTTCTATATAATACAATAATTTCAAAAGAAAAGCAAACCCCAAGAAACTACTCGGGGGATTATTATAGAAAAAAATTAGAAAGGGCCTGTCCTGAGTATCATCGAAGGGCTCCGGGAAATGGTCGGCGCCTGCCCCGTAGTGTGCTCTGCTCTACTACTGGGGTTCGAACCTGTATACTTAATCTAAAATAGCTTCTTTTCCTTAAAATTTTCTATATCATCGGGAGTTAACAGCATCGAAAGATCTGCATTTTTTTGCACTCCGAAAGATGGAGCATGAGAAAAGCCCACATACTCTAGCCTTTTCCCTTTATATCTTAAGTATTGAACAGCTGGAATTAAATCTGTATCAGAGCTAACTAAGATTGCCGTATCATATAAATTGTCAACTGCTCCAATAACTAAATCAACTGCAATTTTCACATCCGTTCCTTTTTCTCTAATTTTGCCACCGTCATACATAACTCTTCCTCTCTTTATCACAAATCCTTCGTTTTCAAGATTAGCAAGAAACTTTTGCTGTCCTCTTACAATAGTTTCACTTTTCTTAGATCCGTCAATGTTTCGTGCAACACCAACATAATATCTTTTTGAACCAACTACCCTTCCTCTACTTATAAAATTAACAAAATCGTTAAACCTAAACTTTGTTCCTTTTGGGAAACCAATTTTTTCGTCTTTCAAGTATCCGTAAAAATTATTTCCATCAATATAAACAGCAATTCTTTCTTTTTTGTTTTCTCGTTTGCTCATTGCTTTTTTATATCACAAATCCACGAAATAAAAACTACCCTTGCCAAAGGCAGGGGTAGTGATCATAGTGTTTGCATTTTATCGCTAATATAGATTTTGTCAATAGTTATTAGAAAAAAAATAGAAAGGGCTCCGGGAAATGGTCTATGTTCGAACCTGCTTACAAACTAATCCTACTTAAGTCTCCATCTAAAACATCTGCCTCGATAGCTTCTAATTCATGTTTGGCACATTCCGGAGGTGGATTTAATAAAAAGATCTTTTTATTGAGAATAAAAGCTACCCCTATTTCCATGAGTGAATTAGTCCCAATATAGTTTTCCTTACCATTTTTTGTATAATTCATTACTAAAATTGCGTCTGATTTTTTCAAATCTTCATTAAATGATTCCATTAACCCTCTCTTAGTTTCTGCAGGTATTGGCTCTGGTAATGGATCTTTTATAGGAATAATTACTTTGTGCCCTTTTTCTTCTAAAAATTTTTAGCTTCTTCAAATTTTTCCAAGAAGAACATACTGCCTGAAATTATAATTTTCATAAATATCAATGTTAATTATCTGTTGCTTTATTCTACCAAAAAACCACCTTAATTAAAAGGTGATTTATTGAATCGGTGTTATTAGAAAGAATGTAGAGCGAGACGGAGAAAGAATACAATACAACATGGCCAAATCTATACTTATTTTAACCAAACAGCGAATGGTTCTGTTAATTTCCCAAATGCAACAATTCTTCTATATCTTGACTTCATCCCCTCATTATATTTCTTTGTCGCACAAACCGTTGATGCTCCTTGTGTAAATCTAATTGGATTCAGATCATTCAAAAAATCTGAATAATTCCATAAATCAATTCCAAGCTTCTTTTTATTATTAATTTCTAAGCTTTCTAAAACTAAAGCCGTAGTTCTTTTATCAATTTTACCAGTTACTTTAATTCCTTTTGGAATGTCTGGCCAATGAATGTTGTCTGATGAAAATTGAGAAGCGATAGAGCTAATCTTCGTGGGTTGAGCACCTCCTTTTTGAGATGCTTCTAGGAAAACACAAAAAACATCTTCTCCGTTATTCAGGGCATATTCACAGAATTTTTGAATGTCTTCAGTTTTCGCTTTGAATGATTTTACTAGCCAAAATAATTTTCCAGTATCAATAACTTCTCTTCTTTTCCTGTCAAAAATCTCTGCTTCAGATTCTCCTGCATGAAATCCAATAACACTAAAAAGAATGTGGTTTTTTGTTAGTATAGAATTAAAATTTTCCATCTAAGTCAGAATTCTGTTTAATTCATTTCTTTATTCTACATCACTTAACGTATTTCGCAAAACAAAAACCCGAGAAACCACTCGGGGGATTGTTATTAGAAAAAAAATAGAATATTGGTCCCGTAAAGCTCACTCCGTTCACCACGGGACTCACGTAAATTTTCCCCATTCTTGTCTAACAATATCAACATATTCGTGGCTAGCCACGTGATGAGTGAGTGAAACGAACGAATTTTACGTGGCTCCAGGGGTTGGTCAAAGCATGCCCCGTAGTGTGCTTTTTGCTCCGGGGGTCGGGCTCGAACCGACAACCCACGCATTAACAGTGCGTTGCTCTACCATTGAGCTACCCCGGAATATTTTTTGTTCTATTGTGATTGTACCGCTCTCGACTGAGCCCCGACACTGTGGTCGGGGCCCCGACTCCCCTTGGGGATGTCGGGGCTACCGCGGAATCCTCTTGATTATACCTAAAAATCACTAAATTTCAACTTTAAAATTTTAAAAAAGTCACCGGTCAATTGTCAATGGTCAATGGTCAGGAGTCAGTTAGTATCCTTCCAGGCGCTCCAGGCGCTTATGCTTTCTTATTTTCTCAAGAGCTTTGGCTTGAATTTGCCTTATCCTCTCTCTTGTAACTCCAAATTTTTGCCCCACTTCTTCTAAAGTATGTGTTACTCCATCTTCCAACCCAAACCGCATAGAAAGAATGTCTCTTTCTCGAGGCTCCAAATCAACCAAAATATCACTCAACCGTTCCTTAAGAAGCTTTCTTGCCGCCGCCAGAGAAGGAGAAATTGCTTTTTCATCTTCAATAAAGTCGGCTAGAGTACTGCTGTCGTCTTCATCTCCGACCGGCGCCTCAAGAGAAGTGGCCGTTTGATAAATCTTAATAATATGCCTTACTTTTTCCACTTCAATTCCCATTTCAGCGGCTATCTCTTCTGCAGAAGGATCCCTACCCAAACTTTGAAAAAGTTCTTTTCTCGCCTTTACGTACTTGGATATTTTTTCCACCATATGAACCGGTATGCGGACAGTTCTTGACTGGTCTGCCAAAGCTCTGTTGATTGATTGCCTTATCCACCAAGTGGCATAAGTAGAAAATTTATACCCCCTTCTCCAGTCAAATTTCTCCACCGCCCGGAAAAGTCCGAGATTTCCCTCTTGAATAATATCCAAAAAGGAAAGCTTGGGTGATCTCCCAATATACTTTTTAGCTATGGAGACCACCAAACGCAGATTTGCTCTTATCATTTTTCTTCGAGCCGCATGATCTCCTTTTTCAATCTTTTTTGCCAGTTCAATTTCCTCTTCCGAATCAAGAAGCGGTTCAACGGCTATTTCTTTAAGATAGCTTTGAATGGAATCAATGCTTATTCCGATCATGTCTTCCACTTCCTGGTGAGCTTCATTGCTTAAAAAACTTCTCTCTTTCTTTATTTTTATCCCCCTTCTTTTTAGTCGAGACAAGAGCTTGGTCATGTTTTTCTCCTCTCTTTTAAGCCTCGGGAAAAACTCGTAAATATCCGAATAATAAAGAATTCCTTTTCTTCTCTCTGCCCTGTCCAAAAGCTTTTTAAGTTTTTTTTCAGGAAAAAGTTCTTTTTTCTTTTTCAAATCTTCCGTTTTCTTTCTTTTTTTCTTCTGCTTTGTCTTTTGGCTTCGGGAGGAGGCGGGTTTTTTACCCGTCTTTTTTCCGGTAATCTTTTTTTTCGCAGGCTGTTTTTTAACCGTTCCCTTTTTCCCGGGTTTTTTTCTTACAGAGGTTTTCTTTGCAGAGCTTTTTTTCCCGGTTTTCGTCTTTCGAGAAGTTTTGGCACTTGCCTTTTTAACAGTCTTTTTTGCCAACTCCTTTGTAGTTTTTTCCACCGCTTTCTTAACATTTTCTCTCACTTTTTTCCCCGAAGATTTTTTCTTTTTATCTGTTTCTTTTTTAGGCATATGGTAAAAGCTCAAAGTGCCTGAAGCTCTTTGGAGTAATCTCTAAACTTTTTAATAAGCTCTTCTTCCCTTTTTTCATCGCCTTCTCTCTCCGCTTCTCTTATCATCTCTTCTGTCTTTCTGAGCTTCTTTTTGATGTCTTCCTTTTTGATCTCTTTGAGGCACGTTTGCAACTCTTTTTCCGGCTTTACTTCATCTCCCGTGCAGGGAAGAAGTGAAAGATAGTCTAAAAGATCTTTTTCCTTTTCGGAAAGGGACTTTTCTTCTTTTTTTAAGTAAGAAAAAATTTTCCCAATTTCTTTTTTAAAAAGAGAAACCTCATCTTTTTCCAGGCTATCCGAGAGCCCTTCGTTTCTTATACACAAAGCAACCGCTCTCTCTTCGAGAAGCTCCCGGCGTGTCTTCTGAAAATTTTTCTTTTCCCCGCTACCTGCATCAGGACCCTTATTTTCTTCTTTTTTTTCTCTGACTTTTTCCAGCTCTTCAAAAACGGACTCTTCTGTTACTCCTAGGATTTGTGCAAGCTCGGAAACAAAGTGCGACCTCTCAATACTATTTCTAATCTTCTTTATTTCCGGTAGAATTTCCCTTGCGGCCTCTCTTTTGCCGTGAGGATCCGAAATGTCATATTTTGAAAGGATATTTTTAAAATAGAAATTGATTACCGGTTTCGCCTCTTGAATATATCTTCTCCACTCTTTCGGGTTGCGAGAAACAATGTCGGCAGGATCTTCTTTTTCGGGCATTATAATAACCCGTATATCAAACTCTTTTTCCAGAGCAATATCAATTCCTTTTTTGGTAGCCGAACCTCCCGCTTCATCCATATCAAAGGCAGTAAGAACCTTTTTGGTATACCGCCCCAGTATATCGAGCATTTTGGGAGTAAGAGCGGTTCCGGAGGCGGAAATTACGTTTTTAAACCCTGCTTGGTGGCATAAAATAACGTCCGTATATCCTTCCGCAACAACTGCATACCCTTCCTTTCTTATATCCACCTTTCCTTGATATATTCCGTACATTATGCCGCTTTTATCATAAAGCAAGGTCGCCGGAGTATTTATATATTTTGCCCTCTCATCTTCCTTTAAAAGCACTCTTCCTCCAAAACCTACCGGGTGCCCGCTTAAATTGAATATAGGGAAAATAATTCTTCCTCTGAACCGGTCGTAAATTCGCTCCCCCTTTCCCACAGATACTCCTGCTTCAATTATCTCTTCTTTTTTATAGCCTTCTCCTATAAGAAAATTGGAAAGCCCGTCTTTAGCGGTAGGCGCGTAACCCAGTCTCCACTCCTTGATACTTTCTTCCGTTATACCCCTTTCAAGCAAATACTTTTTGGCCGCTTCTCCTTTTTTTGAACGGTGAAGTTGATTTTCAAAAAAGAGGGTTGTCACTTCGCAAATATCAAAAAGCCTCTTTCTCTTTGTTTCCATCTCCGGGCTTTGTTTTTTCAGTTCCACTCCCGCTTTTTTGGCAAGTATCCGCAAAGCATCCCCGAATTCAACGCCCTCTATTTTCATTACGAACTGAAACATATCTCCGCCTTCGTTGCACTGCCCGAAACAGCGCCATATCTGGCGGGACGAATTAACAAAAAAAGAAGGGGTTTTTTCGGAATGAAAAGGACAGAGCGCTCTAAAATTAGCGCCTGCTTTTTCTAAATTCACGTACTCTCGCACCACCTCTACGATATCAAGCCTATTTTTAATGTCTTGGATAGGAGAATCAGTCATACCAATCCGCGGAGGAAATCCCCGCCAAACCGGTTGTATTATAATAGAAACCTTCCTGTTTTGCAAGAAGGGTGTTGATACCGGAAATTGGAAAAAATATCGGCGGGAAAATCATTGAGGAGAATGAAATCAAGAATAACCGTTGCGGACTGCCCAGAAAAACACACTAATTTATCTGGACATTTTCTTTGAAGAAGAGTAGGATTTAGATATGAAAAAAATAGAAGAGCTTAACATCTTGATAAGTTTAAAATAAAAATATGGCAATAAAAACGCTCAAAGAAACCGTTGACGACCTGGTCAAAATACCCGGAAAGGTGAGAGGGGAAGTTTTTTTAAGCCACGCCGATTATATAAAAAAAAGAGAAGGAAGGGGCGGACTTAAAAAGATGGAGGAAACACTCTCTTATTTCGGACATCCGGTTAATTTTAAGAAAGTAAAGCCGTCTGACTGGATCAGCGAGGGTATTAGTTCTGCAGTAGTTGTCGCCGCCAAAGAAATTTTTTACTGGGAAGAAAAGGATGTTTTTGAAATGGGAAAAGCGGCACCCCGCCTTTCTCCCGGCCTTAAGTTAATAGTAAGAAGCATTGTTTCCCCTCAAAGACTGTTTGAGGAAGCTCCCGTTTACTGGGAAAATCTTTTTGACTTCGGACTGCTCGAACCGGTATCGTTTAGTGAAAACGAAAAAGAAGCTTTGATACGTATTAAAGGTTACAAAACCCATCCTCTGCTTTGTATTTACCACGCCGGATATATACAAGGATTGGCAGAATTTGCGCTGCAAAGTAAAAAGATCGCCGTAAAAGAAACCGCTTGTGTCCATAAAGAAAACTCACACGATGAGTTTAAGATAACCTGGAAGTGAAAAATAAGCTTGTTCTTTAAAAAAGAACAGGGGACCGTAAGCCGTCCTAGTTTCAGGGCGGTTTTTTAACGTGCAACGGTACTTGATATATTTCTCAAAAAAAACTATCATTTAGTATAGCAAGATTAAAAAAACCGAAAAGGAGGGGATTTTTTTGAGCGTGCAGAAACGTGTTTTATTTACTGCTCTTTTTTTATTTACATGGACCCTGCTCGTGCTTTATCCAAACCCGGGTAAACTGGTTGTCAGCATTGACCGTTTAATCAATCCTCCCATAGACTACCACTTGGAAGAGTTAAAGCCTCTCCTCCAAAAAGCCTATGGCAAAGCTCCTTCCGCTATAGAGGAGATGGTAAAAAAAGAGGTTCCTTACGAATACGACTGGATAACAGCCGGTCTTCCCTGGTACTTTCCAAGCCTGGCTGAAGTGTTGGAAAAAAAGAGCGGGGACTGCAAGTCCCAACTACTGGTTTTGGGTTCAATTTTTGAATTCCACCGCATTCCTTACACAATCAGCATCTCTCCCACTCATTTGTGGATAAGCTATGAAGGAAGGGCGGAAACGAACATTGAAAACCTCGAAGTAACTTTGGCTTCTTTTGATGGAGAAACATTCGAACTGAAAACTCCGAAAGTTGATTGGGAAAGATCTTTAAGAACAACAAGGAACGCGTTCTGGGACCCGATGCCGCTGGCAAAAAAAAGATATTTATGCGGGGGAATATCAGCCTCGCTGCTCTTTATAATTTTTATGCCGGCTAAAATTGAGAAAAAAACACTGCCGCCAATTTAACAAGGGTAGACCAAAAATCTACCCTCATTTTATTTATCCTATAAAAACACTGGTCCGAAATCTGCGATTATATGGCTCTGGTAAAGAGTGGCGGAGGGGGAGGGATTCGAACCCTCGTGAGCTTGCGCTCGCACGCTTTCCAAGCGTGTGGAATAGGCCGCTATCCGACCCCTCCCATGAAAATAGGTAACCTTTAATTATTGAAAATTGACCGCCAAAAACCACGCTTTATAAATCAGCTTTTATCAAGACTTAGGCAGACTTGATATCACCCTTGAAATGAAAGGGTGTTTTCCGGCAAAGCGATACTTTAAAAGCCCAAGCACCGTTAAAACGTCTCTTAGTTCCTCATCAAGGGGCTCAGGGCCGGTGAATACCTCTCCTACTTCTTCTGTCAAAGTTTTGAAATACTCGTTCATTATTTTCTCTCCTCCTCTTTCTTTCAGATGTTTTACTATCTTCTTAAACTCCCCTTCATCAAGCCAAATCCCTTCACACAAGTTACAAACATCAACTTTAACATTTGAGTCTCCGTAATTTACTTCATAAAGAGGAACACTGCAATCCGGACAGTGCAACTTGTCTTTGCTTATACGGAACTTTTCATCATTTTCCCAGAGATCTATGTCCATCCAGCTCAATTTCTCTTCCTTCTCGTCTTTCGCCTTTCGGAACTCGTCTTTTTCAAACCAATACCCCTTGCAAGAAGAACAGCTGTCAACTTTTACTCCCTCAAAAGGGATTTCTTTTAACTCTTTTTCACATTTTGGGCATTTTATTTTATTCCCCATAGATTTATTAATTATTGATTTGTAATTTTTCCAAAACTAAATATCTATTTCTCTGAGCTTTTTAATTCTTTCTTCAATCGGGGGATGAGTCATAAAAAGCTTCCGGAACCAGCTTTCTTTTTCTTTCCCTCTGAAGGGGTTAACAAGATAAAGATGGGCGGTAGCATCGTTTGCTGTTTTAAGCTGGTGCGGATCGCCGCTTATCTTCTCTAGGGCACGAGCAAGGCCTTCTGGATATCTGGTGGTAAGAGCGGCCGTGGAATCGGCAAGATACTCTCTTTTTCGTGAAATAGCAAACTTCATAAGTTGCGCTAAAATGGGAGCCAAGATAATAAAAACGATTGCTCCGATAAGAATGGGAAGGCTTCCCCTACTATCCCTGCCTCCCATCCTTCCGAAAAAAGCCATTCTGAAAAAGAAATCGGCAACAAGTACCACCGTTCCCACCAAAACAACAACAATAGAGGAAATAAGGATGTCGTTATTTCCAATATGCCCTAGTTCGTGAGCGATAACCGCCTCCAGCTCCGCCCTTTCCAGCTTCTTTAAAAGTCCCGTCGTTACCGCTACCACTCCGTGCTCGGGATTTCTTCCAGTAGCGAAAGCATTTGGCTGCGCATCTTCTATAACGTACAAGCGGGGCATAGGGAGTCCGTTTGTAATCGCCAAATTCTCCGTAATGCGGTAAAGCTCCGGATAATCCTCTTTTTTAGCCGGCTTTGCCTTACTCAATGAAAGAACAATCTTGTCCGAGTTCCAATAAGAAAAAAAGCTCATCAAAACGGAAATACCGAAAGCGATGTACAGAAGCAGAGGGTTTTCGTAAAAGTAGCTCAGCGCCAAGCCGATAGCAACAATAAGAAGAACAAACCCGAGCAAGTATGCATAGGTTTTGTAATTATTACGCTCTGCTTGTGTATATAGAGTAGACATTGTCAGTTAGAACTTCACCTCCACATTTTCCCTTTCTGCGGGCTCTTCAATCTCAAAAAAGTCCCTTTTCTCAAATTTAAACATCCCGGCGATGATATTTACGGGGAACATTTCTATTTTCGTGTTGAAATCCCTCACATTCCGGTTGTAAAATCTTCTTGCCGCCTGAATTTTGTCTTCCGTATCTCTCAGCTCGCGTTGAAGCTCCAAAAAGTTGTCCGAAGCCTTAAGATCCGGATAATTTTCGGAAACCGCAAAAAGGGTCTTAAGAGTCCCGGCAAGCTGATTTTCCGCCTCAGCCACTTTTTTGGGATCTCCTGTTTTCTCTGCAGAGATAGCGTTAGCCCTCGCTTTGGTAACGTTTTCTAAAACACTTTTTTCGTGTGAGGCGTAACCTTTAACCGTTTCTACTAGATTAGGAATGAGATCGTATCTTCTTTTAAGCTGAACGTCTATATCCGCCCAGGCCTCCCTTACTCTGTTTCTTGTCCGCACCAGGCGATTGTAGGAAAAAATTACCCACAAGACAAGCACCGCTACGGCAATAATTAGGATAGTTGTTGTTTCCATTTTGATTTAACAAATTAATTTGTTTTTAATAGCGACTTTTTTATTCTACTACATCTCCTTTCACTTTGCAAAAGCACCGCAGTCCAAAGTACGCGGTGCTTTTTACTCCTAACTAGTGGGGAATAAAAGCTACATTCCCATGCCCATTCCTCCGGGCATTCCGGGTCCTCCTCCGGCGGTTTCCTTCCCTTTTTCCTCTTCGGCCTCTACAACAACACACTCTGTCGTCAAAAACATTGAAGCCGCGGAAGTGGCGCTCTCCAGAGCAACGCGAACCACTTTGGTAGGATCAACAATTCCCGCTTTAACCAGATCTTCATATTCCAGTGTTTTAGCGTTAAACCCATAAGGCCCTTCTCCTTCCCTTATCTTTTGAACCACTACTGATCCGTCTGCTCCCGCGTTTTCGGCAATCTGTCTTGTAGGATCTTCCAGAGCACGCTTTAAGATGGAGGCTCCCGTACTCTCGTCTCCTTCAAGTTTTAACCTGTCTAGGGCATCAAGAGCACGAATAAGAGAAACTCCCCCTCCGGCAACAATTCCTTCTTCTATAGCTGCACGGGTTGCCGAAAGAGCGTCTTCCGCCTTATGCTGGCGTGCTTTCTGCTCTACTTCGGTAAGCGCTCCCACTTTTATCACCGCTACTCCGCCGGCAAGCTTTGCTAAACGTTTTTGCAGATTTTCCTTTTCGTAATCAGAAGTAGTATCCTCTATCTCTTTTTTAATCTGCTCTATTCTTTTCTCAAGATCTTTCTTGTTCCCTTTTCCTTCGGTGATAATTGTTTTGTCCTTTGTTGCCGTCACTTTCCTTGCTTTCCCAAGCATAGCCACCTCGGCATTCTCCAGCTTCAACCCTACCTCGTCAGAGATAACCTGTCCTCCGCAAACAGCTGCCATATCTTTTAGCGTTTCTTTTTTCTTATCTCCGAATCCCGGCGCTTTCACCGCCAAAGTATTAAAGACACCTCTTAATTTATTCAGAACGAGTGTAGCGAGAGCCTCTCCTTCTATTTCATCGGCTACAATAACAAGGTTTTTCTGTCCTCCTTGGGAGAGCTTTTCTAAAACAGGAATAATTTCGTTCACCGAAGATATTTTTTTGTCAGTGATTAAAATATGGGGGTCATCAAAGACCGCTTCCATCCTGTCAGAGTCGGTTATCATATAGGGGGAAACATAACCGCTGTCAAGCTGAAGACCCTTTACCACCTCCTTTTCAAACCCGAATGTTTTGGATTCTTCCACCGTGACAACTCCATCTTTACCCGCCTCCTCTATCACTTCGGCAATGAGGCTTCCCAGCTCCTCGTCTTCAGCAGAAATAGTAGCCACCTGTTTTATTTCTTCTTTCTTGGTAATTTTTTTCGCTTCCGTTTTAAGGTGGTTAATAACCGCTTCTTGAGCTTTGCCAATTCCTCTCTTTAAAGAGAGGGGATCCGCTCCGGCAGTGACATTTTTAAGCCCTTCGGCGATAATCGCCCTTGCCAAAAGAACAGCGGTAGTAGTGCCGTCCCCCGCGGTTTCATTTGCTTTTGAAGCAACCTCCTTTACCACGGAAGCTCCGATGTTTTCCACTTTGTCTTTTAATTCTATTTCTTCCGTAATGGTAACTCCGTCGTTGGTGATGGTCGGGGAGCCGTAATTTTGACCAAGGACCACATTGCGTCCTTTGGGGCCGATGGTGTATTTTACCGCGTCGGCGAGTTTGGAAACTCCCTGCATCATTTTTTTCCGCCCTTCTTCTTTGTAATAAATGTTTTTAGCCATAATGCTTTAACTTTGTTAAAGAATTTTCAAAATTCGAAATTCCGTTACTTAAGTTTATTCAATAACGGCAAGAATGTCTTCCTGCTTGGCAATCAAATACTCCTTTTTATCATCGACCGTTTTTATTTCCGTAGGACCGTACTTGGTAAAAAGTACTTTGTCTCCCTTTTTTACCTCCAGAGGAACGATTTTTCCGGAAGAGTTTCTCTTCCCGGGACCGACCGCAATTACTTTTCCTTTTTCCGGCCTCCCTTTTTCCGCGGTATCCGGCAAAAGAATCCCTCCTTTTGTTTTTTCGGTTTCTTTTTCGGGTTCTATTAGAACATTGTCCGCAAGCGGTTTTATTTTCACTTTTTTAAATGTCTGTCCTTATATGACTGCAACCTTAAATAAGGTAATCAATTTCGGACAGCTTTTTTAATAATATTAATATTTTAAAAAGGTGAGCGACTTTTCTGGCAATTAAGCAATAAGAGTGCTAACTGATAACATTTTATTTATCGTTAAATTTATGTCAACCCCCTTGCAAAAAATAAGGATTATGGTATATTTCTAGCGTTATGTCCTTCTTAAAAGGATTTCTCTTGCAGGTTGCGGTAGGAACCTTGGGTTTTTATCTGGCGGATCACTTTATGAAAGAAGTAAGCGTGGAGAGTCCGCAATTTCTGCTTTATACGGGTTTAACACTGGGAACAATTAACTTTTTCATAAGGCCCTTGCTGCGTCTTGTAACCTTCCCTCTCCGCCTTCTCACCCTGGGTCTTTTTACTTTCTTAATTAATATTGCTATTATTTGGTTCGTCCAGGCAATGTTTGTCGAGGTGGTCATAGACGGCCCAGCCGCCCTTCTTTACACCACCCTTATAGTCTGGATACTTGAATTTATTACCCACAGCTTCTCAAAATAGAAAAACACATGAAAGAAATATTACCTTTTTTGCAAATCATCGTTGCCGTTCTGCTGGTCACGGTTATTTTATTCCAGCAAGGAGGAACAGCCATGGGATCGGCTTTCGGTCAGGGAGAAAGCTTCCACACCGAAAAACGAGGAACGGAAAAAACTCTTTTTTTCTCCACTATAGTTCTTGGAGCGGTTTTTGTCCTTCTTGCTCTCCTTAACCTTTTTCTATAACACTTTTAATCAGTATCTCGCATCGCACAAGCGGTATGTCTAACACTTTAGACAAATTGAAGGGTTTCTGGCCCAAAAAATGGCCCTCAAAAAAACAGTGGAAAAAGCTTCCGGAGGTGCTAGTTAAAAAAGAAAAGATTCTTCTTTGTTTTTTGGTGGTGGCAGTAGTGGTTTCTTTTCTTTATACCACCGTTTCTCTGTACTATGAGAAGACAGAAGTTGTTCCCGCCTACGGCGGGAGTTACCGTGAAGGATTTATCCAGTCTACAAGGTGGATGACCATAAATCCTATTTACGCCTCTCAAAGCGACACGGAACGCGATATTATTGAGGTAGTATTTGACGGACTAATGCGCTTTGATAAAGAAGGAGAGCTTGTTCCCCATCTTGCGGAAAAATACACCACGGAAGACAACCGAGTTTTTACCCTTCTTTTAAGAGAAGATATTTACTGGTCTGACGGGGAAAAAATAACCGCCGATGACGTCATTTTTACCGTAAAAACGATTCAGAATCCCGATTTTCAAAGCACCCTACGGCAACAGTGGGCGGGAGTAAAGACAGAGAAAATATCCGGCAGAGAGATCCGCTTTACTTTAGACAACCCTTCGACAGTGTTTCTTGAAAATCTCACCTTAAAGATAATACCCGAACATATTTTCGAAAACCTTTCTCCCCGTGATTTTCGCTACTCGGAATACAACATGAATCCGGTAGGCTCGGGGCCCTACCGCTTCCGAGAGGTAAGAAAAAACGTAAAAGAAGAGATTGAGAGTATCTTTCTTGAGAGAAATCCTTACTACTTCAAACCCAGTCCTTTTTTAGACGAAGTTTCTTTCCACTTTTTCGGGGATGTGGAGGCGCTTCTTCGCGCCCAAACAAGAGGAAGAATAGACGGATTTGCCCTTTCTGACGGAGTAGCAAGAGATTTCCCCTTGGAAGAAGTGAGAGGTTTTACTCACTACGAATTTACTCTTCCCCGATTTTTCCCCGTTCTCTTTAATTTACAAAGCGAAGAGGCAACGGGAGATGTGAATATAAGAAGGGCTCTAAGTTACGGAACCAATAAAGAGGAAATAATAGAGAAAGTTCTCGGGGGCAAAGGAAAAACGGTAAGCTCCCCGCTACTTCTTGATTTTTACGGCCTTCCTCTCCCCGAAGAAAGTTATCCTTATAATCTTGAGAAAGCGCGTGAAATTCTCAAAGAAGAAGGCTTTGAAGATGGAAAAAAACAAAAAGAAGACCCTTTTTCCTTTACGGAAGATCTTAAAGACGGATCGAAAGGAGAAGAAGTGAGAAACCTTCAAAGGTGCTTTCTTCATCTGAGCAAAGAAGACGAAGAGCTCTATCCCCAGGGAGAAGTAACGGGGTTTTTTGATGAGAGCACAAAAGAAGCAGTGAATTACTTTCAGGAAAAGTATAAGGAGGAGATACTTGACCCCCACGGATTTACAAGCGGAACGGGAATGGTGGCAGAAAGTACACGAGAGAAATTGAATGAGCTTTGTGAAGAAATATTCAAGGAAGCGATCTTGCTGGAGGTTTCTATAACTACCATTGACGATCCGATGCTTATAAAAACCGCCGAGGTTTTAGGAGAACAGTGGGACAAGCTAGGAGTAGAAACGGAGGTTGTTGTAAAAAGCTCTCTTGAGTTAAGAGAGGATACCATTCGCCCACGCGAATTTCAGGCTCTCCTTTTCGGAATAATGTTTACCGATATTTTAAACCCTTTTCCTTTGTGGCACTCAACCAGAGTAGAAGATCCGGGATTAAATCTTATAGGATATAAAAACGAGCAAGCGGACGCCCTTTTGGAAAAAATAATTACCGGAGAAGAAAAAGAGGAGTCTCTCTTGGAGCTTCAAGAGGTAATTATGGAAGACGCTCCGGGTATCTTTCTTTACAACCCCCACCTTATTTACTCCGTCTCGGAAAGAGTAAAAGGAATTCAGGAGGGGCTTATAACCAACCCTTCAAAAAGATTTGAAAATATAAACGAGTGGCATATAAACGCCAGGCGTGTGTTAAGAAAATAACGCCCAGATGGCGGAATTGGTAGACGCGCTGCGTTCAGGGCGCAGTGGACGAAAGTCCATGGGAGTTCGACTCTCCCTCTGGGCACCGCATTTGAAATTTTTACTCTCCAAATTTTTGTCCTCTTAATTATTAATCTAATTGACATTTAGCTTAAACCTTATGAATAAAGAAAAGAAAAGCCTGAATGGCAACCCGCAAACAAGTCGTTCCTCGCAAAACTCGCACCGGGTAGAGAACGGTTTTCAAAACGCAAGGCCCGATAATAACATCTACTTCCAAGAGTTTGAGGAAAAAAATGCCGACCGTCTAAAAATCGTTCCCCTTGGAGGTTTAGGGGAGGTTGGACGGAATATGACTGTTTTAGAGTGGAAAGAACAAGCAATTATTATCGACATGGGGCTTAATTTTCCGGAGGAGAAAACTCCGGGAGTTGACTACGTTATTCCCAATATCTCTTATCTTCAAAAACAGAAGAAAAATATAATGGGAGTAATCTTCACTCACGGCCATTACGACCATATCGGGGCAGTCCCTTACATTTTGGACAAAATAGGAAACCCTCCCCTTTACGGCTCGCCTTTGGCAATGGGAATCACCAAAAAAAGGCAAGAAGAGTTTCCCTTACAGCCAAAGCTTAAAGTAAACGAAATAAAAGAAGGAGAGAGAATTGATCTTGGTTATTTCAGCGTGGAATTTTTTCACGAAAACCACAATATCCCCGATAACTACGGGCTTTTTATTGAAACTCCAGTAGGAAACATCGTGCACACTTCCGACTTTAAGTTTGACCCGACCCCCACCAACGCTCCTCCCACCGATTTTGAAAAGTTAAAAGAAATAGGATCACGCGGAATACTTCTCTTAATGTCCGACTCAACAGGAGCGGAAGCTGAGGGGCGTTCCTTGTCGGAAAAAGTAATTTGTGAAAATCTAGAAAAGATATTTCAAAAAGCGAAAGGAAGAATTTTTGCCTCTACCTTTGCTTCTCTGATTAATCGCATCCAGGACATAATCACTCTTTCTGAAAAGCACGGAAGAAAAGTTGTTCTTGAGGGGTACGGAATGAAAACGAATATAGAAATTGCTAGAAATCTGGGGTTTATAAAAACAAAAAAAGGAACAGTTATCCCTGCCGAAAAGTCATTTGACTATCCGGACGACAAGATAACCATCCTTTCCACCGGAGCCCAAGGCGAAGGAGGAGCGGCATTAATGCGTATTTTAAGCAAACAACACCGCCATTTTCAGATAAAAAAAGGTGATGCGGTTGTTCTCTCCTCTTCCATTATTCCCGGGAATGAACGCGCCGTACAAAATCTTAAAGACGACATAATGCGCCAGGGAGCGGACATTTTCCACTCCCAAATGATGGACATCCACGCCAAAGGACACGCCCAACAAGAAGAGCTCAAAGAGATGATAAGAATGATGAAGCCCAAATTTTTTATGCCCGTTCACGGCCAGTACTCTATGATGGCCAGCCACGCGAAAATCGCAGAGAAAGAGGGTATTCCGAAAAAAAACATCGCCCTTATAGACAACGGTTTTATCACAGCCCTTGGCGCAAATGAGCTCACAATAAGCGAAAAATCCGTCCCGACATCCGCTGTAATGGTTGATGGATCGGGAATCGGAGATGTGGGGGGAGTTGTTTTGCACGATAGAATGGAGCTCGCGGACAGCGGAATTTTCGTGGTTATCTCCGTTATTGATAAAAAGACAAGGAAGCTGAAAAATTCGCCCGATATCATATCCCGGGGGTTTGTTTATCTCCGGGAATCGCAAATGCTCTTAACAGAAGTAAGAAAAAAGGTGATGCAGATTATTTCCCAGTCAGCGAAAAAGAGAAAAGAGGTAAAAGAAATCAAGCCGGAAATAAAAAACAAAGTGGAAAGTTTCCTTTACAGCAAAACGGGAAGAAGGCCGATAGTACTTCCCGTGGTTATTGAAATATGATAGAGTAACCAGTAACAGATGACAAATAGCCTGTAATATAAGCCACAAGCCAAAATTATGAGAATTTTTAGCGGAATACAACCGTCAGGGGATCTCCATATAGGAAATTACCTCGGAGCGATAAAGCAGTGGATTGATCTCCAGCATAAAAACGAGTGTATTTTTTGCATTGTGGATCTTCACGCAATAACCGCTCCTTACGACAAAGAAAATCTTTCCAAGCATATCCTTGAACAAACAGGATCTTATATAGCCGCAGGGCTTAATCCGGAAAAAGTAATTATTTTCGTTCAATCAAGTGTAAAAGAACACGCCGAACTCTACTGGCTCTTGAATACCGTTACTCCTCTCGGAGAGCTCTACAGAATGACTCAGTTTAAGGAGAAAGTAAAAAAATATAAAAAAAATGAAAATGCAGGACTTTTGAATTACCCTATCCTTCAAGCGGCGGATATTCTACTTTACGACACCCAGGCAGTGCCGGTAGGAGAAGATCAGAAACAACACATAGAGCTGGCAAGAGATATTGCGCGAATCTTTAACAGAAAATTCGGCGAAACTTTCGTTCTCCCAAAAGTAAAACTACCCTCACATGGAGCCCGGATAATGAGCCTGACCGAACCTACGAAAAAAATGTCCAAATCCGATGGCGAAGAAAGCTATATATCTCTTTTTGACTCTCCGGAAAAGATAAAGAAAAAAATAAAATCAGCGACAACCGACACAGGAAAAGAAATTAAATACGATATAAAGAAAAAGCCGGGAATTTCCAACCTTTTGACCATATACTCTCTCTTTAGTGAAAAACCGATAGAGGAGTTGGAAAAGGAAATGAAGGAAAAGAGCTACAAAGCTTTCAAAGAGGAGCTAACCAGTCTTTTAACTGAAAAACTAGAGTCCTTTCGCAGAAAAAAAGAGGAGTTTTCCAGCCGAAAAGTTTATATCGAAGAGATACTAAAACAAGGAGAGAAGAAAGCGCGAACTCTCGCCGAAGAGAAAATGGCGGAAGTAAAGAGAAAAATGGGCCTCCAATAAAAATTCCCAGAGATCTAAATTTCCGGAGGCTCCCCCTTCGTGAAACCATTTTTGGCAGGGGGTCGCTCCCTGCCGTTTTGCGAAGGTCGGACCTTCGCAAGTTGTGAGATTATAAGATCAGGAGCTCTTTATCAAAGAGACCAATTCTTTTCGTTTTTCTTCCAGGAGATCTTTTCTTTTTGCCTCAATCCGCAGGCGGACCAGATCTTCCGTATTGGATTTGCGAAGACTGAACCACCAGTTACTGTATCTTACATAAACCCCGTCAATGGAAATTTCTTTCCCCCCATCAAATACTCTTCTGGCCTTCTCTAACGCTTTATCTTTGTCACGAACTTCCATATTAATTTCCTCTGTTTGAAAATATTTTTTAAAAGGAGAAAGAAGAGAGGACAGCTTTTCTTTTTTTTCAGCCATAATGGTTAGTGTCTTTACAAGAGCAAATAGCCCGTCATCTATTCCAAAGTTTTCCCTAAACATAATGTGCCCGGAGAGCTCCGCTCCCAAAATACCTCCCTCTTTTATAATCTTCTCTTTGTAAAAAGGATTGCCTACTCTCATTATCACAGGAATACCGCCCGCTTGTCTTACTGCCTCTTCTACGATCATACTAAACCGAAGATCATAGTACACCTTTTCTCCGGGATGTTTGCCCAATTCTTCCCGGGCAAGCAAGCAAAGAAGATGATCCGGAGAAACAACTTCTCCTTTTTCGTCGATAAGAAGACATCTGTCCGCATCTCCGTCAAACATTACTCCCAAGTCAGCCGTTTCTTCTTTTACTTTTTCTCTTATTGCCACAGATGCTTCCGTACTCTGCGGATCGGGAAGATGATAGGGAAAAGAACCGTCTATTTCATCGTAAAGAAAACTTGCCTTTGCTTTTGTTTTTGAAAAGAAAGGTTTTGCGGTGATTGATCCTACTCCGTTACCGCAATCCACAACAACCTGCATCCCCGACAAGTCTCCCGCCTTTTTTAAAAGATGGTCTGTATAATAAGAGAGGAAACTCTTCTCTTCCTCCTTTCCTTCTCCGTCTTTAAATTCTTCCCTGTCAATTATTCTTTTTATTTCTTCTATCTTTTCGCCGTGAATTTGGAAAGCAGCGTCCCTGATAATCTTAAACCCGTTGAACTCCGGCGGGTTGTGCGAGGCGGTTACCATTACTCCGCCGTCATACCCGAAGTTTGCTACTGAAAAATTCAAAAGAGGAGTATTTGAAAGGCCGGTATTGGTTACATTTCCTCCCGAATCAATAATGCCTTTTTTAAGCGAATCAAAAAGGGAAGGCGAAGACAGCCTCCCATCTCTTCCGATTATAATCCGAGGATTTTTCTTTCCTAAAAGAGTAATAAACGCTCTTCCTATCTTATAAGCAACTTCTTCGTTTACCTCTTCGGGGTAAACTCCCCTTATATCATATGCTTTAAATATTTTTTCCTCCATATGTATCCATTATACCCAAATTACCTGCCCGTGCAAAGCCGTGAAACCTTTTTTCCAAAACACGCAGAGTTCTTGATTGTTTTAAAAGACAATGCTATAATCCGGAGGCTGATCTTAAAGAAAACATGAAATCCTACGAAATAACCTACCTTATACCCCCTTCCTTAACTGCGCAGGAAGCGGTTGATTACCACGCAAAGATAAAAAAAACCGTTGAAAAAAACAACGGCGTTTTGGGAAACGAACAGATTCCCTCCAAAAAAAAGCTCGCTTACCCGATAGGCAAAGAAACGGAAGGATATCTTACCTCCATTGATTTTGAAATTGATAAGAAGAATCTTAAGGATTTGGAGAAAGAGGTGGAAAAAGAGAGTAATGTAATGCGCCATATCCTGATAGAAAAGCAAGCGACAAAAAAAGAGGAAGAGCAAAAACCTGCCAGAAAAAGGAGATCGCTAAAACCGGAAAAAGCGTCTCTTCGAGATATTGATGCCAAAATAGACGAAATACTTTGATTGACAATTAACTTCTGGCCACTGTCACGGTTACTATTGTCATCATTACTAATATTAATCGTTAATTACTTATGAATTTCAACAAAACCATTATCGTCGGGCGCCTTACTCGCGATCCTGAAAAAAGAGCTCTTCCGGACAGCGGAATAAGTGTTGTAAACATCGGTGTAGCCACAAACAGCTACTTTAAAGATAGGTCGGGGGAAAATCAGGAAAGAACCGAGTTTCACGATATAGTCCTCTTCGGAAATCTTGCAGATATCGCCGCCCAGTATCTCAAAAAGGGGTCCCTTGCTCTCTTTGAAGGAAGGCTGCAAACCCGAAGCTGGGATGATAAAGAAGGAAACAAGCGTTACAAAACAGAGATAGTGGCCGAGAGAATGCAATTCGGGCCCCGAGGAGAGGGAAATCCTGACCAAAAGAAAGGAGAAAGCAATCCTCAGAGTGATAAAGGCCGGGAAATACCGGTAATAGACGAGGACGATGAAATTGATGTAAAAGATATACCTTTTTAAATAACTAATAACAAATGACCAATAACAAATGACAGATGATAATTATAACGGTCATAGGTCATGAGTCATAGGTCATAGGTTGTATATGCAGTGTTATTTTTGCCAAAACAATATAAAAAAGATTGACTTTAAAAATACGGATCTTCTTTTGCGGTTTATGTCGGAGATGTACAAAATAAGACCAAGAAGAAAGACCGGGGTCTGTTCGGCCCACCAAAGAAAGCTCTCTCAGTCAATAAAAAGAGCGCGTTACATGGCGCTCGTTCCCTTCACCCGAACCTAAATATTTTAGAGGGTTAGTTTTTCTTTAATTTCCTTCTCGAGTTTTTTTACCACCTCGGGATTTTCTTTTAGAAACTGTTTTGATTGCTCCATTCCCTGTCCCATTTTTTTGTCTCCGTAATTATACCATGCTCCGCTTTTTTTTATTAACTTCTCTCGAAGACCCATGTTAATTAACTCTCCGTACCGCGATATTCCTTCGTTGTAATAGATGTCAAACTCCCCGTTCCGAAAAGGAGCTCCCACTTTGTTTTTAACCACTTTTGCTCTTATCCGGTTTCCGATAATCTCTTCTTTGCTCTTGATTTGTGCTATTTGGCTTAGGCTTATTCTTACCGAAGCGTAAAACTTTAGAGCTAACCCTCCGGAAGTGGTTTGCGGATTCCCGAATCTCTGGCCGATATTTACTCTCGTCTGGTTGATAAAAATCACTGTCGTTCCGGTTTCCGAGATTATTTTGGAAAGCTTTCTTAGCGCCGCGGACATTAGCCGTGCTTGGAGACCGATGTGCGGATCACCTATCTCTCCGGCAATTTCCGCCTTGGGAGCCAAGGCGGCTACAGAGTCAACAACGACCACATCAACTTCCCCGGATCTAACAAGAGTCTCTACAATCTGAAGCGCCTGTTCTCCGGAGTCGGGTTGGGAGATAAGAAGATCCTCCACATTAACTCCCAGACGCTTTGCATACTGGGGGTCAAGGGCGTTTTCTACGTCAATAAAAGCGCCCACTCCTCCATCTTTTTGTGCATTTGCAAGAATATGCAAAGAAAGCGTTGTTTTCCCCGTAGAAGCGCTTCCAAAAATTTCCACCACTCTTCCCCTGGGAACGCCTCCCACTCCGAGGGCTGCGTCAAGGGATAAAGAACCGGTAGAGATACTGTCCACATCGGCATCCTTCATCTCTCTGAGCTTCATCAAAGATCCTTCACCGAACTGTTGTTTTATCTCTTCAATCATCTCTTGGAGCTTCTTTTCGCTGTCTTTTTGTGTATTTTCTTTTTTCTTTTTGTTTTTGGACATAAGCAAAGCTTTATTGTGTTTATTTATTTACGCTTTCTCCCAGTCTTCTTCGTCTTGCTCTTCTTCCCTTTCTATATCCTCTTCTTCCTTGTAATCGCTTGCCACTTCTTCGGGTTCTGAATTTCCGTAGACCTCTCTCGGTTTGGCACCCTCCCCGGGTCCAACTATACCACGACTCTCTAAAATATCCAAAAGACGGGCGGCTCTCGCATAACCTATTTTAAGCCTCCTTTGGAGCAAAGAAGCAGAGGCCTTCCCCGCAGAAATAACTACTTCTTTAGCATCTTCATAGAGAGCGTCTTCTTCTCCTTCCGAAAGAAAACCCTCTCCTTTTTGCTCGCCTTTTTCCAGTGATTCTTCCAAGTTATCGGCTAAAGTGTCTTCCTCTTTTACCGCTCCATTCTCTTTGAGCCAAGAAACTATCTTTTTTATTTCTTTTTCTGTAACATAAGGAGCCTGAACGCGTTTCGGTTTTGAATTTTCCGTAGAAAGGAAAAGCATATCTCCCGATCCGAGAAGCTTTTCCGCTCCCGCCATATCAAGAATTGTCCGCGAGTCAACCTGCGAAGCCACTTTAAAACTTACTCTTGAAGTAATGTTCGCCTTGATAAGCCCGGTAATAACTTCCACTGACGGCCTTTGGGTGGCCAAGACAAGATGAATTCCTACCGCTCTTGCCATCTGAGAAATGCGGACAATTCCCGCTTCTATCACATTGCCTTTAGTTGCCATAAGGTCGGCCAGCTCGTCAACAATAAGAGAGATATAGGGCATTTTTTCGAGCTTTTCGTCTTTTCGGCACATCTCTTGGTAACCGGCTATGTTCCTTGCCCCTACTTCGGCAAGCATTTTAAACCTTCTTTCCATCTCCGCAATAAGCCAGGTCAAAGCAATTGTCGTTTTTTCCACATCGTAAATAACGGGCGTAAGGAGATGTGGAAGATTTGCATACAAAGAAAACTCCACTCTCTTGGGGTCAACTAAAATAAGGCGAAAATCTTCGGGAGTGCTTTTGTAAAGCAAGCTTATAAGAATAGTATTTAAAAATATTGTCTTCCCACTGCCGGTAGCTCCGGCTACAAGCATATGTGGCATTTTGGAAAGATCAGCGTAAAGAGGATCTCCGGAAACATCTTTCCCGACCACGAAAGTAAGCGCATTTGTCTCAAAAAAATCTTTCCTTTTTATAAGAGACCCGAGAGTTATTTCCGCTCTCTTTCGGTTGGGGACTTCAATACCGACCAAGGACTTTCCGGGGATAGGAGCCTCCGTTCTTACCGGATGCATTGCAAGTGAAAGAGCAAGATCATCGGCAAGAGAAGTAATTCTCGAAAGCTTTACACCTTCGGCCGGCTTTAGCGTATACTGGGTTACCGTAGGGCCCACATTCACTTCTCCCATATTTACCGAAATATCAAAATCTCCAAGCGTCTTTTTAATAATGGAAGCGTTTCTTCTCGTGTCTCCGGGGTCCGGATTTTCATCTCCGTTGCATAAAAGATCTAAAGGGGGTATAAGGCGGGTCTGCTTCCCTCTTTTTTTAGTCTCTACTGTCTCTTCTTTGGTTTTTTCAGGCTGGACTTTTTCTTCTTTTCCTTTCTTTTTTTCTTCCGCCTTTTCCGGGGTGAGAAATATCTTTCTTACCATGGAGTGCTCCATCTCCTCTTCTCTTTTAAACAGTTCTTTGAAAAATTCCGAAACGGAAAACTCTTTGTTCATCAAATTGGCGACAATAAGAATTCCCGTGAAAACAGCCACCAAAAAAATAACTTGAGTGGCAAAAAACCCCAAAAAACCGATAAGAGGTGAGCTAATTGCTCCTCCCCACCATCCGCCGGAATCTCCGTTAACAAGCCATGTTCCCTCCAGATTGCCGATGCTGGCCATAATTCCGGAAATACCGGTTAGAAGGACAAACACGGCCACCGAAAGAGGATACAGGACATTCTCATAAGTGGTTTTGAAGTAAACCACTGCCGATACTAAAAAAAGAAAAGGGACAAGAACAGCCACTCTTCCAAAGAGAAAGGTAAAAACTTCCTTGGAAAGTTCTCCTCCCCTTCCGGCAATTCCGTAAAAACCCAAAAGAACAACAAGAGAAATTAAGAGAAAAACCATCCCAATTATAATTCGCCTAATGTTGTCGGGAATAATAGGAGTTTTTTCCTCTTGATTGCCTTTCGGGCCGTTTCCTTTCTTTTGTTTCTTCTTTCTTCCCATCAGCCGTATTTTAGCATAAAAATAAGAGAAAGAGTAGGACAGATTGCCAATTTAAGCATTTCGGATGCGCCTATTTTTTCTTGAAACCGGTCCCCGATGGAATAAGCTTTCCTATAATTACATTTTCCTTTAGTCCTCTCAGCTTATCCACTTTTCCTTCCAGGCAGGCGTCAATAAGAACTTTGGATGTTTGCTGGAAAGAGGCGGCAGAAAGAAAAGAATCTGTCGTAAGAGCTACTTTGGAAATGCCCAATAAAATATCTTCCGCTTTGGGCGGTTTTCCGCCTTTTTTTTCTATAGTGTTTTTCACCGTAAGGTAATGCTGACGCTCCACTGTCTCCTTGGAAGTAAAAGAACTATCCCCCGGTTCAACAATACTTACCCGAGAAAGCATCTGCCTGATAATAACTTCCAAGTGCTTGTCGTGAATATCTACTCCCTGGGAAACGTATACTTTTTGAAGTTCTTTTAAAATGTAGTCTTGCGTCTCCCTTCCCCCTTTCAGTTTAAACAACTTATTTAAGTCAAGATTTCCTTCACAAAGCTGATCTCCCTTTTTCACCTCTTCTCCTTCTTTGACATAAATTGCCTTTTTGGGTTCTATTTTATAATTAACCGTTTTTTTCTTGCCCGCTTTAGGTCGTATCTTAATTACTCTGTCTTTGGTTATTTCCGCTACTTTTCCGTCAACATCGGACATATCCGCTTTTCCTTTCGGCACTCTTCTTTCGAAAATTTCTTGGACTCGCGGGAGACCAAGAGTGATGTCCGCCCCTCCGGCAACTCCCCCGGTATGAAACGTTCTCATAGTAAGCTGTGTCCCCGGCTCCCCGATGCCTTGAGCGGCAACAATTCCTACCGCATCTCCTTTCTGCACCATTTCGTTTAGGCCCATATCCCATCCGTAACACTTTGCACACACTCCCTCTATTGTCTTGCAGCCTAGTACCGACCTGACGCGTACCGCTTCTACTTCGGAGCCGTCTATGCGTTTAGCTCGCTCCATATTAATCACTTCTCCCTTTTTAACTACTGTTTCTTTACCTATTTTAATGTCTTCCAAGGAAACTCTTCCGTTTATCTTAAACAAAAAGTCCTGGTCAATCTCCTGAGCATCTTTTTTGTCAATCGTTATTCCCTCTTTGTCTTTGCAGTCATCCTGACTGACAATAACCTCGTGGGCTACGTCAATAAGCCTTCTTGTCAGATATCCCGCTTGCGCCGTTCGGAGAGCCGTGTCTACCGTACCCTTCCTCGCTCCGTGAGTGGAAATAAAGTACTCTAAGACGTCAAATCCTTCTTGATAGGAGTTTTTAATGGGCAGTTCAATGATTTCTCCGGCCGGGTTTACTACCAATCCCTTCATTCCCGCCATCTGAACCGGCTGAGACCACGATCCGCGAGCTCCGGATTCCACAATCAAAGAAACCGACTCTCCTTGAGGAAGAGCGGCCGGCACTTTCTGCTCAATATCCACCTTGGCATTGGTCCAAACTTCTATTATTTTTTCTTTCTTTTCTTCTTCTGAAAAGAACCCTTGTTCAAAATAGTTCTCTATTTCCTCTCTTTCTTTTTCCGCTTTTTTTATAATCTCTTTTTTGTCTTCCGGGGTTACCAGATCGTTCATTCCCCAAGAAATTCCCGAACGCGTAGCATATTCAAATCCGAGCTCCTTTATTTTATCAAGCAACAGATGTGCGTCTTCATTTTTGTATTCCTGTATAATATCCCCCACCAATTTTTTAAGCTCACGAGATTTCATCGCTTTATTTTGGAAAGGAATCTTTTTAGGAAGTGCCCTGCTAAAAACAACTCTTCCGGGAGTGGTTTCCACAATCTCTCCCCTAATTCTCGCTTTTATTTTCGCATGAAGTTCAATGTCTCCGGACTCAAGAGCGTGTTCTACCTCCGAGTACCCGGAAAAATATCTTCCTTCGCCTTTTGCTCCTTCCTTCTCCATGGTTAAGTAATAGCACCCCAACACAATGTCCTGCGAAGGAGAAACAATAGGAAGCCCCGTGGCCGGCTTAAGAAGGTTTTTAGAGGATATCATCTTGCTTTTCGCCTCTTCCTGGGCATTTCCTGAAAGCGGCAAGTGGACCGCCATCTGGTCTCCGTCAAAGTCCGCATTGAACGCCTCGCAAACAAAAGGATGAATGCGGATAGCAAGCCCCTCTATCAGAACCGGCTTGAAAGCCTGTATTCCCAGCCTGTGCAAAGTAGGAGCACGGTTTAAAATAACCATCTTGTCTTTTACCACTTCTTCTAGTATTCCCCAGACCTCGTCTGTCCCTTCTTCCACGAGGCGCGAAGCTCCCCTGACATTATAGGCGAGACGCTGATCTAAAATACGAGAGATAACAAATGGCTTAAATATTTCAAGAGCCATCTGCTTTGGAACTCCGCACTGGTCAAGGTTTAAATCAGGGCCGATGACAATCACCGAGCGTCCTGAGTAGTCAACTCTCTTTCCGAGAAGGTTTTGGCGAAATCTTCCCTGTTTTCCTTTCAGCATGTCCGCCAAAGATTTCAAAAGGCGCTTTCCTCCGGTTGACGCTTGGGTTACAACCCCCTTGCGCATCTGATTGTCAAGAAGAGCATCCGTCGCTTCTTGGAGCATTCTTTTTTCGTTTCTTACAATCACCTCCGGAGCATTTATTTCAAGTAGATACTTCAAGCGGTTGTTGCGGTTTATTACTCGGCGGTAAAGGTCATTCAAGTCAGAAGAAGCATATCTTCCTCCGTCAAGCTGGATAATCGGCCTTAAGTCGGGAGGAAGCACCGGAAGAACGCTAATAAACATCCACTCCGGCCTTATTCCCGCACTTTTCATTCTGCGGAACAATCTTAGTCTCTGGAGAATTTTTTTCTTTTTTGCAGAAGAGGTTGTCTTTTCTTTTTCTTCGGCCAGTTTTTGGATTTCTTCTTCCAGATTAATGTTCTCAAAAATTTCTCTCAGCGTTTCCGCTCCGGTTCCGGCCTCAAAAGCTTCTCCATATTTCACCGAAAGACGGTGATACTCTATTTCCGGATGAATTTCCAAGGGCTTTATCATTCTTAACTCTTCCTTTACAGACTCATACTGGCTGTTGATTTTTTCCAGCTCTTCTTCAAGTGCTTCTCCTTTCAGGCTCTTCTTTTTCTCCCTGACCTCTTTTTTATACTCTTTTTCAATTTCTTTGGCGATGCTTTTCTTTTTTTCTTCGTCCACTTTGGTGATTATATAAGCGGTAAAGTAAACCACTCTTTCCAGTTTTTTCATCGGAATGTCCAGAATAAGTCCCATTCTTGAAGGAACTCCGCGCAAAAACCAAATATGGGAAACAGGGCAAGAGAGCTTAATGTGCCCCATTCTTTCCCTTCTTACGGCCGCCTTAGTGACCTCCACTCCGCAGCGGTCACAAACAACCCCTTTAAACCTGACTTTTCTGTATTTTCCGCAGTAACACTTGTAGTCCTTTTCAGGGCCGAAAATTTTCTCACAAAACAAACCGTCTTTTTCCGGCTTCTGATTGCGGTAATTTATCGTTTCCGCCTCCGTGACTTCGCCGTGAGACCACTCTAAAACATCCTCGGGGGAAGCCAATTTAATTCTCAGTGCAATAATGTCTTCTACGCGCATAATTTATAAAAAAGTTACAAAATATTTATTATTTCCCGGTTTCCTTCTGGTTATTTTTCTCTTTCTTTCTGACTTCTACATTTATCTCCATTGCCTTCATCTCGGCAATTAAAAGCTCAAACGAAGCGGGAATATTGGGAGTCTGGATAGGATCTCCTTTTAAAATCGCCTCGTAAGCAGCCGCTCTTCCGGGTACGTCGTCCGACTTTATAGTAAGCATCTCCTGTAAAATATGAGCGGCTCCGTAGCCTTCAAGCGCCCACACCTCCATCTCTCCAAATCTTTGCCCTCCGAACTGTGCCCTTCCCCCGAGCGGTTGCTGGGTGATTAAAGAGTAGGGACCGATAGACCGCATGTGGATCTTATCCTCCACCATGTGTTCCAACTTCATCATATAAATATATCCCACCGTGATCTCGTGAGGCAGTTTTCTTCCCGTCCTGCCGTCAAAAGCGGCCATTTTTCCGTCTTCGGGAAGATCCATTTTTTTAAGCTCTTTTCTAATATCCTCAACATCCGCTCCGGAAAGCGACGGCGTTACTACCCTGTATCCTCCTTTTTTAGCCGCTAAACCGAGGTGTGTTTCCAAAACCTGGCCTAGGTTCATTCTGGAGATAATGGAAAGGGGATTTAAAATAATATCTACCGGGGTTCCATCCTCTAAAAAGGGCATTTCTTCTTCCGGTAATACTTGAGAAATGACTCCCTTGTTTCCGTGCCTCCCGGCCAGCTTGTCTCCCGCTCTTATCTTTCTTATCTGTGCCACTTTTACCTCTATTCTTTTAATGACTCCTGTATCAAGCCTGTGGCCTTCGTCTCGAGAAAATATCTTAACGGAAATCACTCTTCCTCTTCTTCCGTGTTCCATAATAAGGGAAGTGTCTTTCACGTCTTTTGCTTTTTCACCGAAAATTGCCTTTAAAAGACGCTCTTCCGCCGTAAGATCGGTCTTTCCTTTGGGAGATATCTTTCCTACCAAGATATCGTTGGGTTCAACTTCCGCCCCGATGCGCACTATTCCTTCTTCGTCTAAATCCTTCAATTTCTTTTCGGAAACATTAGGAATATCGGAAGTGGTTACTTCCGGACCAAGCTTGGTTTCCCTAACGTCACAAACAAAGTTCTCTACATGAATCGAAGTGTAGATATCATCTTTCACCAGTCTTTCGGAAATAATAATAGCGTCTTCAAAGTTCCTCCCCCTCCAGGACATAAAGGCAACTAGAACATTTTGTCCGAGAGCGAGTTTTCCGTCCTCAATTGATCCTCCGTCAGTAAGAAAGTCTCCTTTTTTAACCGTCTGGTTTTTTCTAACGACCGGTTTTTGGTGAAAGCACGTGTACTGGTTTGTTTCCGAAAAGGTTTCCAGGTGGTAGGTTGTTTCTTCTCCTTTCTCGTTTTTTATAACAACACATTCCCCGTCAACTTCCACAACTTTGCCGGCCTCTTTGGCAATAATCGCCCTTCCCGAGTCACGGGCCACTCTCTCTTCGCTGCCGGTAGAGACAAGAGGCGCTTCGGGAGAAAGAAGCGGAACAGACTGTCTCTGCATGTTTGATCCCATAAGCGCTCTATTGGCATCATCGTTTTGCAAAAAAGGAACCAGCGATGCAGCCACGGAAACAAGCTGCTCTGCAGAAACATCGATAAATTGCACTTCTTTTCTCTCAAAAATCCCCGGACTGCCATTAAACCTTCCTTCAACTTTAGAGTGGATAATTTTCCCTTTTCCATCTGTTTCCACTCCTCCGTGCGCGATAACGTAACTCTCTTCCTCATGAGCGTTAAGGTAGGCCATCTCCGAGGTCACTTTTCCGCTTTTTACCTTAAAATACGGCGATTCCAAAAACCCATACCGGTTTACTTTAGCATAAAGAGACAGATGGCTGACCAATCCCACGTTCTGGCCTTCCGGCGTCTGAATAGGACATATTCTTCCGTAGTGAGACGGCTGGACATCCCGTGCCTCAAATCCGGCTCTCTCTCTTTTCAATCCCCCCGGACCGGTAGCCGTAAGCCTTCTTTTATGTTCAAGCTCGGAAAGTGGGTTGGCACAATCCATAAACTGCGAAATCTGCGACGATGAAAAGAATCTTTGTACAGCGGCGGCAAAAGGACGAGAATTAATCATCTTCACCGGATTGATATCGTCAACCTCCGAAGTGGAAATCTTGTCTTTTATATTTCTCTCAATTCTTGTTAACCCCAAGCGAAGAGTATTTTCCAAAAGCTCGGTAAAAGGCCTAACGCGCCTGTTCCCCAAGTGATCTATTTCGTCTTCTTTGGCGGAAGGATTGTTATTGAGGCGGACAATTTCGCGGAGAACAGCGACAATATCTTCCGGATAAAGAAGTCTGTCGTCTATTCCTATTTCTTCTTTTTTCTCCAGCTCCGGAAGCCTTTGCCACATGCGCCACCTTCCAACCTCGGAAAGATCGTAGCGCTCAAAATTAAAAAACATATTTTCCACCAATTCCTTTGCCGTTTCCGGGGTCACTATGTCTCCCGGACGCACTCTCTTGTATATTTCAACAAGCGCACTTTCCCTGTTTTTGGAAGCATCGCGCTCTATTGTTTTTTGGATAAGTTTTTTCTCTCCCACATCCACATCTTTGAAAATCTGTAAGATCTCCTCGTCCGTTGTTTTGTTGAAATCAGAGGAGTTTGTGCCGGGGAGACCTAAAGCGCGCAGAAGGGTAGTGGCGGGAACTTTTCTTCTTCTGTCTATTTTTACGCCAATAAACCCGGACGGCTCCGTTTGAAATTCAAGCCAGGTCCCTCGATTGGGAATCATTTTCGCTCCGAAACACTTCACTCCTTTTATCTCTTGAGCGGTAAAGAACGCTCCCGGAGAGCGAATAAGCTGAGAGACGGCCACTCTTTCTACACCGTTGATAATAAAAGTTCCTCTTTCGGTCATAAGAGGAAAATCACATAGAAAAACTTCCTGCTTCTTGGATTTTTTAGTCACCAGGTTCTTGAGCTCCACTTCTATCTTAAGAGGCGCTTCATAGGAATCGTTGTTCTCTTTGGCTTTTTCTCCGCTTTCGTATTTTGGCTTTCCCAATCTGTGTTTTAAGAAATGAAGCTCCCACTCTTTCCCGCTATAGTCTTTGATGGGAGATATCTCATAGAAAAGCTCTTTGATTCTCTCTTCCCAAAATCTTTCCCAAGATTCTTTTTGAATGTTTAAAAGGTAAGGAGGCCGCAGAGAAATTTTTTTCTTTCCGAAATCTTTTACTTTTTGCATAAAAAAACAAAAACACCCCAATTCAGGAGTTAGGGTTTTGTAAATGGAGGGTTATAAAAAAATGAGTACAAACAAAATCATAAAAAGCAGACCAATAATAATAGGTCTTGCTTTGGCCCTGTTTAAACAAGCGTGCGTTAATTGTAATTACAATAAAAAAAATGTCAAGGGC
>PUMQ01000011.1 GCA_003551435.1 Candidatus Nealsoniibacteriota bacterium | reverse complement strand
GCGAGCGAATAGAAATAAAATTGAAAGTTGTTGAAGAAAATTAAATTTAAAATGAGAAGAAAATATATTTTTGTTGCCGGCGGAGTTATGTCAGGGATAGGAAAGGGCATCGCGCTACTTCGGGAAGATTAGTGTGGCCATAATCGATCTTTCGGACAAGCTGAAGGTGGAGGACACCATAAGAATCGAGCGAAAAAAGGAGATTCGGTTGGTATAAAAGTGAAAGACAAGGTCAGAGAAGGCTACAAGGTCTATAGACTCTAAATATACTTCCAAAAATTTTCGGTTATCGGGTTATCGTATTTAATAACTCTTTTTTTCGTACGTTTTTAAAAATTAACAACGATAGTTGACTATTTTCATTATTTATGTTTTAATAGGAGAAGTTTAAAAGCACTTTGAACAATAAAAAAAAGGAGGTTTCTGAGGTGTTATTAAAGAAGGTTTTGATAGTTTTGGTACTCGTGAGCTTACTATTTCTTGGTTGCGAGGAAGCGGAGCCGGAAGAAGAAAAAGAAGCTCCTCAAGAAGAGGAGGTAGTCGAGGAAGAGGTGGTCGAAAAAGATCCCGCCGTAATTGCGGAAAACTGGATTCGAGAAAATTCCCCAACTTTTAATGAGCGAGGAGGCTCGAACCTGGAGTTTGTTAGCGAGGTAGAAACAGAAGAAAAGGTTTACGAAATAAAGTTTACCTTTGAGACTGATTTTGCCGGATACGGACCTCTTGAAAACAGGGAGGTAACCGCACCGGTGCTAACCTCGCACCAAGCCATTGTTTTGGTAAAGAACAAAGAAGTGATTGATGTAATGCTAAACGAAGAGTACAGTCCATTGCGTGAGCAAAGATTTGTAGAAATAGAAGAAGAAAAACTTCAATTTTTAAAAGGAGTAGTAAAGCGTGAAGGAAGAGATCAGGAAGTGGAACAAAGAGCAATTAGAGAAATGGTATTTCTGCAACTGGTAGAAGAGTGGGGAATTGAAGTAACAAAGGAGGATATAGATCAATTTATAATGGAAGCAATTATTGAACCAGATGACTACCTAGAAGAAAGGGGAGTTACAACCCCTCAGATATTCCTGACTTTCATGGAATACGAGAGGGGAATTCCCAGGGAAGAGGTAATACACGAAGTAAAAGTCCAAGTAAGGTTCCAGAAATTGTACGAAGTAACAAAAGATAGATTTGATATAACTAAAGAAGAAATGAAAGAAGAATACAAAAGACAAAAAAACCTTCATGAAGACATCCCTCCTCTTGAAGAAGTTCAGGAGTGGATAAAAACAGAAATAAAATCCCAAATTCTGTTTGATGAACTTGAGAGGAGAGAAAAAGAAGCCAAACTTATAGTCAAATAAGAGTTAAATGGAAAGGATTTGTTCTCTTGAAAGGTACCCTAAAAAGGGTACCTTTTTTTATTTGTCATCTCCTTTTTTTTGTGCTATATTTTTTCCGATGAGAAAAAGAAAACGTGCTACTGGAAGAACCGATAAAAGCCCTTGGAGAATATCCGGTAAAGATATCCTTCAAGCATGGCGAGCGAATAGAAATAAAATTGAAAGTTGTTGAAGAAAATTAAATTTAAAATGAGAAGAAAATATATTTTTGTTGCCGGCGGAGTTATGTCAGGGATAGGAAAGGGCATCACTACTGCCTCGGTACTGCGCATTTTGCAGGGGAAAGGGTATCGCGCTACGGCGATGAAAATTGACCCTTATGTAAATGTTGATGCGGGAACGATGAATCCGATTGAACACGGCGAAGTTTTTGTTACAGATGACGGAGCGGAGTGCGATCAGGATATTGGCAATTACGAAAGATTTTCCGGAGAAAATATTACCAAGGAGAACTATTTAACTACGGGGAAGGTTTATCAAACGGTTATCAATAAAGAACGTAATCTAGAGTACAAAGGAAAATGCGTAGAAGTGGTGCCTCACATTCCCGACGAAGTAATCCAGCGGGTTAAAAAGGCGGGAGAGGCTGCAAAGGCGGACTTTGTTTTAGTGGAGATTGGAGGAACGGTAGGAGAGTATCAAAACTCCCTCTTTTTGGAAGCAGCCAGAATGATGCACCTGCAAACGCCAAAAGACGTGCTCTTTATTTTAGTAAGCTATCTTCCGGTGCCCGAAACAATCGGGGAAATGAAGACCAAGCCCACACAAAACGCAGCCAGAATATTAAATGAGGCAGGAATACAACCGGACATCATAGTTGGGAGATCTCCTTTTCCAATGGATGAGGCCCGAAAAAAGAAAATATCAACCTTCTGTAATATAGATAAAAAAGACGTTATTTCCGCCCCGGACGCGGAGTCAATATACGATGTTCCGGTTAATCTTGACAAAGAGAAAATAGGGGAGAGGATACTAAAGAAAATGGAAGTTCCTTTAAAAAAGAAAAAAGGAGATTTTCACAAGTGGGAGTTTTTTGCAAAAGAAATAAAGAAAAAGAAAAAAACGGTAAAAATCGCCATTGTCGGAAAATATTTTGAAACAGGAAATTTTGTGCTGACAGACTCTTACATCTCTGTTATTGAAGCGGTAAAACATGCATGCTACAAAGTGGGATATAAGGAAAGTATTACCTGGCTTTCTTCAGAAAAATACGAAAAAGAAAAAAGCGCTCTTAAAGAATTGTCTTCTTATGACGGAGTAATTATTCCGGGAGGTTTTGGTGAAAGGGGAGTAGAGGGAATGATTCGAGCTGCAAAATACTGCCGAGAGAAAAAAATTCCTTTTTTGGGAATTTGTCTTGGAATGCAAGTTATGGTAATTGAATTTGCCAGAAATGTTTGTAAGCTCAACAAGGCTACTTCAACGGAACTTGAAAAAAATACAAAACACCCGATTATTGATGTAATGGAGCCGCAAAAGGAGATATTAAGAAAGAAAAAATACGGAGGAACAATGAGATTGGGAGCTTATGATTGTGAGCTTAAGCCCGGTACGGTTGCTCGGCGATTGTATAAGAAAAAAATGATAAGCGAAAGACACCGGCACCGATTTGAAGTAAATAACGAATACCTGAGCTTGCTTGAAACCAAAGGGCTTGTTTTTTCGGGAGTAAATCCGGATTTTAATCTTGTGGAAATAATGGAAATAAAAAAACACCCCTTCTATGTTGGAGTGCAATTTCATCCGGAGTTTAAATCAAAGCCGATAACCGGCCATCCGCTATTTATTGAATTTATTAAAGCTTCTGGCAAGAAAAGAGCGCCCCTTTAAAACTAGACTTTCTTTAAGGCGTCTACATTAACCACCTTCGCTATCCGCTGTTTACTGTCAAATCCGGTCTTTCTTGTGGTCAGGTACTTTACTACTCCTTCTTTAAGAGCGTATAAAGTATCATCACGTCCTTTTTTTACGTTTTTCCCGGGAAGAAATCTACTTCCTCTTTGGCGGACAATTATGTCTCCACATTTAACTTTTTGGCCGCCGGCAATCTTCACCCCTAAATACTTGGGCCTTGAGTCTCTTCCCGTTTTAACCGTACCTGCTGATTTTGTTTTTGCCATAAGATTATAAAAACCGAAGTTAAAAGATTGAATTTACGGGACTATGATATCAAAATTTAAGCATTTTGTCAAAGAAAACAAGAAGGATATCCTTCTTTTTACAGGCGTCTTTCTGGTGGCTATGCTTTCTTTTTCTCTCGGGTATATAATGGCCAAAATGGAAGAAAAAGAACCCCTCCAATTTGAAGAACCGATCTATCATAAAGACCAGGAGAAAGTAAGTGATCCCTAATATTATGCGAAGTATAAATACCAGTAGGTAAACAAGGGTAGGTAAGCTACTCTTTTATTTTTCTTCCGCTGTGAAGCTTCTTGTGGATTTCTTTGAGCCTTTGGCTGGTAATATGTGTATAGACTTGAGTAGTAGCAATGTTGCGGTGTCCTAAAAACTCTTGAATTACTCTCAAATCTACTCCTTGGGCCAGAAGATCCGTGGCGTAACTATGGCGTAAAGTGTGGGGAGTAGTCATGACCGGAATGCCGGCTATTTTGGCGTATTTTTTAACAATGCTTTCTACCGATCGGGGTGTAAGGCGCCTAGGACTTGTTTTGGGGCCCTTGTACCGCACAAAGAGGGCTTTATCATTGTCTTTTCTTGTTCTAAGATAGCGCCCAAGAGCCTTAATAGCGCGCTCGGAGAAGTAGACGGTACGAGGATGACCTCCTTTTCCGACTACCGAAACTTCCAAAATATCGGTATCACGAGTTATTTTAATCTGATCACGGTTCAGGTCAATTAACTCTGAAACGCGCAAGCCGGTGGAAAAAAGGGTTTCCAATATAGCTCTATCACGAAGCCCGACTTTGTTGGAAGTGTTAGGCGCGTGAAGAAGTTTCTCAATTTGAGCAAGGTCCAGAAACTTTACAACCCTTTCTTTGTCTTCTTTGGTGAGTTTGACTTTTTCTGCCGGCAAAGACGAAATATCCCGGTCGGCGAAGTAATTAAGAAGAGCGCGAAGGGCAATAAGGTAATAATTGCGGGTCTTTTTTTTGATGGGTTCTTTTTTGGGAGTTGTTTTTTTGGAAAGAAATACTCTGTATTTCCATATGTGGTTGTCGGTAATTTCGTGGGGTTTTAGTCCGGACAGTTTGTTTTGCTCAAGCCAGTTTATAAAGCTCTGCAAAAAGCGGGTGTAGGTTTCTTGAGTTTTATTGGAAACACCTTTCTCGATGTCCAAGTACTCAAGAAAGCGCGGAATATGTTCAATAATAGGGGTATTACTTTTTTTCATAGACTGATGGTATTTAGAGATTTCCTTGTAACTTTACTAAAGTAGATTATGCGAAACAGAGTATTCTGCTTTACGCATAATCTACGCTAACTTTATCAGAAGTTACTTTGTAACTTCGATAAAGTTATCTTATACGAAGTATAACCCCTATCCCTCCCACTGTCAATACCTCTAAAATAGCCTTTAAATTAGGGTAGTAAATTGGTAAAAAACCCTCTTACTCTTTCCCAAAAACCTGTTCTTACTTTCTTTGTCTTTTCTTCTACTTTATCTTGAACTTTTTCTTTTTCTTTTTCCAGTTCTTCCTCTACCGCCTCTCTTCTTTCCTCTAAAAAAATACCGGCTCTCTCTTTTATTTGCCCTGTAAGGTCAACTGCTCTTTCTTTTAAAAGATATGCATATCCTTCCTTTTCTTCCGTTTTAAGGAAGGAAACGGCAAAGTAAGTGAAAACGAGGATGATAATAAGTAAAAATACCTTTTTCATTGGTTTTCCGCCCTTTTTAACGCATTTTTAGCCGATTTAAGGCGCTTAAAGGTAGTTTCGGGACCTAGCACCTCCATAATGTCAAAAGGACCGGCAGAGGCCTTTTTTCCGCTTAAAGCTACTCTTACTGGCCAGAGAAGCTTTCCTTTATCTTTATCCTTACTCGCCTCTTTAATCATCTTTTCCTCAATCTCTTCCCTCTTCCAGTTTTCAACCTTTGAAAGAATGCTGGCGGCTTTTTCCAGCGCCTTTCTCGTGTCTTCTTCCTTTGCATCTTTCCAAAAAAGAAGCTCCTTCTGGTAATCAATATTCTCTTTGAAAAAGTAGTCTGTAAACTCCCCTACCTCCGAAAGAACTTTCATTCTTTCCTGATATAGAGAAATTATTTCTCCAAGTTTTTGAAAAGATATTTTTTCTTTTTTTCCCGGAACATAATACGATGCTTGAGGAACAACACCTCCGTAAGCGGGCGGATAACGGTCTTCTTCAAATTTCGCTTCAATAAGTCCCGCTTTAACAAGATAAGGAATGCAGGCGTTTACCAGATCCTCTCTTTTCATGTTTCTTATGTAATAACCATTCAGGTAATCCAGTTTTTGAAGGTCAAATACGGCTCCAGACCTTTGGCAGTCTTTGAGCGAGAATGTTTCTATAAGCTCGGTTAAGGAAAATATTTCTCTTTCTCCGGGCGGCCTCCAGCCCAGAAGAGCGATAAAGTTGATTAACGCTTCTCGCAGATATCCTTTTTCCTTGTACTCGGTTACTGATGCCGCTCCATGGCGCTTGCTAAGCTTACTCTTATCGCTTCCAAGAAGCATAGCGATATGAGCGTACCGGGGAGAAAGAAAACCCAAAGCGCGTTGAATAAGTATCTGTTTTGGGGTATTTGAGATGTGATCCTCTCCGCGGATAACGTGAGTAATTTCCATATCCATATCGTCAACGGCACAAACGAAATTATAAAGGGCGGAAAAATCATCTCTTGCTATCACAAAATCTCCGCCTATATCTTTGGTATTGAATTTTACTTTTCCCCGGACAAGGTCGTCAAACTCCAAAATCTCGTTTTCCGGAATTTTAAGGCGAATGGAAAAGTTTTTCTTTTCTTTCAAAAGCCTTTCTTTTTCTTTCTGGGTTAAAGAGAAACACTTCCCTTCGTACCGGGGTGGCTCTTTTTTCTCTCTCTGTTTGTTGCGCATTTTTTCAAGATGCTCTCTGGTGCAAAAACAGTAGTACGCTTTCCCTTCTTCAAGCAGTCTTTCAATATGTTTTTTATAAATCTCTTCTCTCTCGCTTTGCCGGAAGGGCCCTTCGTCGCTGTTTATTTCAAGCCACTCTAAACTTCGCATAATATTATCTTCGTACTCTTTGGTTGATCTCTCTCTATCCGTGTCTTCTATGCGCAAAATAAACCGGCCCTTGTTTTTCTTGGCATAAAGATAGTTAAAAAGAGCCGTTCTTGCTCCTCCGATATGCAGATTCCCCGTCGGGGAAGGAGCAAACCTTACGCGAATTTCGTTTTTCTTTTTTCTATCCATTCCTCTATTTTACTTTAGTTCGAGTAAAAATCCAGTCTTCAAAAAAAGTGCCTTTTAGTAAAGCACTCCTGGAACATGTTAGGATTTTTTATTGGGTAAGATACTCTTTGATATAGGAGGCGATTATCACTCCGGCACGAGGCTTGGCAAAACTCAGTGCGTTTTTTCCCATTGTTCTTATCTGTTGTATTGGAGAGAAAAGCTCTTCTATTTTCCTTAGAAAAAAGCGCGGGGAAAGGTTAGCTTCTTCAAAAACTACCGCTGCTCCTGCAGAAGAGTAAGCGTAAGCGTTTTTCACTTGGTGATTTTGAGCGGCCTCGGGAAGAGGGAGAAAAACGCTCGCTTTGCCTGTTGCCGCTATCTCAAAAATACTTTCCGCCCCCGCTCTGCTTATTACAAGCTCCGCTGCTGCATAGGCGTGTTTCAGCTTTTCTTCGTCAAGAAATGGATAAAGATGATAGTTTTTCTTTAACTCTTCGTTAGTAAGAACGGCATTGGCCTCCGCAAAGACACGTTTATAATTGTTCTCTCCGCACTGGTGGATTATCTCGAATTTTTCCAAAAAGCCGGATAAAGCGGAAAGAAAAAGATCATTTATCCTTTCACTTCCTTGGGATCCTCCTAAAATGAGAATTGGCGGCTTTTCCCCTTTTAGCTGAAAAACGGACTTCGCTGTTTCTTTATCTCCTTTTGTGATTTCACTCCGTACAGGATTGCCGACAACAAGCATTTTTTTCCTGTCTACATTTTCCGTCTTTGGAAAAGAAACAAACACTTCTGCGGAAAAGCGCTGTAAGAGAGAATTGGCCGCTCCGGAAATCATATCCGATTCGTGCAAAAAAACCGGAATTTGGAAAAGCCTTCCGGACAAAACAACCGGAAAGGATCCGTAGCCCCCTTTGCTAAATATCATGTCCGGTGAAATGGAGTAAAGGTGCATGAAGGCCTGAATAACTCCCATTGGAATTCTAAAAAAAATGTCCGCCAAATTCTGGAGAACGGGCTTAAGGCCGAAATATCTTCTTATCTTGCCGGTTTTGATATATTTTACACTTACCCCTTCTTTTTTTAGATAATTTCCGGAAAACGGATCCCAGGGGCCGATATAATAAATTTCCAAATCTTCTGCCGGCATCATTTTTTTCAATTCGCGCACCACGGCAATAAGCGGAAAGACATGTCCGCCGGTACCTCCGCCTGTTAAAATCAGTTTATATTTTTTAGGCATAACCAAAAATTTTTAATTTTTCTCCGAACTACTTCTTTGTATACCGGGATATGTTAAGCAGTATTCCTATAGCCGCCATCTCGGCAATAAGGTGCGATTTTCCAAAACTTATTAAAGGAAGAGGGATGCCCGTAACCGGGAAAAGGCCCACCATCGTTCCTATATTAACAGTTGCTTGGATAAAAATCCAGCTGCAAATTCCAATAGCAACAAGCCTGGCAAACCCACTTCTGCTGGCTAGGGCTATTTGAAACCCCCGAAAAAGAAAAGCGGAGAAAAGAAAGATAATAATGACAGACCCGATAAACCCCGTTTCTTCGGCAAGGATGGCAAAAATGGAATCGGTGGCCGGAAAAGGCAGAAAACCGAATTTTTGCTGGCTCATCCCGACACCCAGCCCGAAAATTCCTCCCGATCCTACCGTAATAAGCGCCTGTCTGAGCTGATAAGTGGCTCCCAGAGGCTCCAAATCGGGGTTAAAAAGTCCCGATATCCTGCTTAGCCTGTAAGGAGTGAAGTGTATTACAAGAAATCCGGTTATTCCTCCGGCAGCAAGGAGCGCTAATGTGTGCCAAACCGGTGTTCGGGCGGTAAAATAAATAATGAGGGTAGCAAAAAAAATGATTCCCAGAGTGCTGATATCAGGTTGTTTTATAAGTAAAAATCCAACAACTGCCGTTACTACTAAAAAAGGAAGAAGAGTTTCTTTTAAGGACCCTGTCCTCCCCTTTTTTCTTTCTTTCCTTAGAGCGAGCAATCCGGCCATATAGAGAATAAAAGTAAGTTTTAAAAATTCCGCCGGCTGAAAAGAAACAAATCCCAGAGATATCCACCTTGTAGCTCCTCTTGCTGTTTCCGAAAAAGCAGGAACAAACACCATAAGGAGAAGAATAATATTTCCCAAAAGAAGATAAGGAGCCCATTTTTGAAGCACGGGGAGAGGAATTTTAAAAAAAGCAAAGGCAACTGCCGCTCCGGGGAGAAAACCGAAAAGGAGCTGCTCTGCAAAGCGCGTGTCCGATCCAACCGACGCAGCGCTGGCCAGTACGAAAAGCCCGAAAAAAATAATTGCTCCGGTAATCCCAAGAAGGATTTTATCAGGCGTATTTTTTGACATTTTTATTTTTCAAATTCTCTTACGAAACTTTTAAACAACTCTCCCCTTTCTTTGTAGTCCCTGAACATGTTAAAACTGGCAAAGCCGGGAGAGAGCAGGCAACCTTTTCCCCCGTTTGTGTTGCGAAAACAGTGTTCAACCGCCTCTCGCATATCGGCAGCCGGAAAAATTATCCTGCCTGTTTTTTCTAACCCTTCTTCAAATTCTTTCGGGCTTCCTTTAAATAAAACAATATTCCCTATTTTACTTTTTTTTATCGCTTCAAGAAGGCTGTTTTGATCGGCCCCTTTGCTTACTCCGCCCAGAATTACGGTTTGTATATTTTCCAACTCATTTATCGCTTTGGCGGATGCTTCGGGAATGGTCGCGGCAGAATCGTTATAAAAATCAATTCCCTTGTACTTCCCAATATACTCCATTCGGTGAGGAAGCCCTTTAAATTCGGTGGCGGCTTTTTTTACGTCGGAAAAAGAAACGCCCAAAATTTTCACGGTTTTGTAAACTGCATCAAGCGGCGCAACAGCACTTTTTGTTTCTTCCGTATCTGAAAAAGGGATTTTCCGAGCGGAAGATTTTTTTGCAATTTTTTCAACAATCTCGTCGTTTTCATTATATATTAAAAAATCTTTCTTTTTTTGGAAAGCAGTTATTTTTTCTTTTGAAGAAACATACTCTTCAAAATTTTTGTGCTTGTCGAGGTGATCGGTAAAAATGTTGAGCATAACGGCAATATGAGGACTTTCGGTTACGGTTGCCAGCTGGAAACTGGAAAGTTCGTAAACAAAAATATCTCCTTTTTTCTCTTTTGTCAGACGGGACAAGGCAGGAACCCCTATATTCCCGATAAGGTGAGACGAAAAGCCGGCCCGACTCAAGCACGTGTGAATTAGCGAAGCAGTTGTACTTTTCCCTTTGGTTCCGGTAATACCGATGACTTTCGCTTTTGTATTAGAGAGCAGTATATCGCTTTGGGAAGTTAGTATCTGGCCCTTTTTAATACTCAGAAGGTGTAATGGTATTCCCGGAGATTTTACAATAATTTCGTATTTTTCTACCGCCGAGAGATAATTTCTTCCCAAATAAAGATTGGTGGCGCTTTTTAAACAGTTCCTCGCTTTGACGCTGAGCTTTTCAAAAGGCAGTTTGTCGGCTACCCCGATTGCTTTGCAGGAAATATTATTTTTAAAAAATAAAAAGTTGTCTATCCCCTCTTCTCCAAGGCCCAGAATAAGCACTTTTTTATTTTTAAATTTAGAAAGCGGAATCATTGAATTATCCTAAAAGATGAATGGCAACTCCGAAAATTGCCGCTACTACTCCGATAATCCAAAAGCGCATCGTCACTTTGTAAGAAGGCCATCCTTTGGCTTCAAAGTGGTGTTGTATCGGAGCGGCCAAAAATACTTTTTTCCCTCGGAATTTCTTTGATAGAAGTTGAATTATTACCGACCCGGAAGCAAAAACGAGCAAAATAGCGATTATGGGAAGAACGGCAACAGCATTGGTTAAAAAGGCAACAACCGTTAAAGTGGCTGTAAGGCCGACTATTCCCGTTTCTCCCATGTAAAATCTGGCGGGTGGAATGTTAAACCACAAAAAAGCCAAAATACCCCCTACTACCGCCAAGGAAAAAGCGGCCAGATTGATTTGTCCTTGAGAAAATGCAATCACCGTGTAAGCGGTAAAAATGGAAGCAAAAGTTCCTCCGGCAAGTCCGTCTATTCCGTCAATAACCCCTCCGCTGTAAACAGCGAGCATTACCAGAATAAAGAGAGGGATGTAAAAAATTCCGATGTAAATCTCTCCTACCGTAGGAAGATAAATAAAGCTCTGCTCCAGGCGGAAGTAAAACCACCAGGCACCGATTGCCCCTATCAAGCTCACCAGAAGCAGACGGTAACGCAAGTTCAATCCTCCCTCAAGACATTTTTCCCAAATTCTTGAAAAAAAGCGGATTTGCGGGCGCTTAATAGTTTGCAAAAGATCGTCAGCAAGCCCAACAAGCGAGGCGGCCACTAAAGTAAACAACGGAAGCCATGTTTGATCTCTGCTTAGAAAATTAAGTTTTTCAATCCAAAAAAAGTCAAAAAAGCGGGATAAAATAAAGAAAAAGAAGATAAGAAAAAAAACGGATATCCAGATAAGAATTCCGCCAAAGCGCGGAGTTTTTATTTTCTCTTCAGGATGAAGTTGGCGGAAGTAACCGATATCTCCTCCGTCTATCGCTTTTTCTTTTGGTTTCTTTTTCCAAAGTTCGTGCTTGTATAAAAAGTGAGCTAAACCGGGTGTTGCCAAAAAAGCGCACATAAAGGCAAAAAAACCGATAGAAAATATTTTAATTACGTTAATAGTTGCTTCGGCCATCTTTTTTTGATCAGAAACGGTAGTTTTCGTAAATGTAATCTACCAGTTTTGCCATTTCTCCGAACCGGTCTTCGGCTCCGAGAACGACATTAATAATATACCCTTCTTTTCCGGGAGAAAAAAGAACAAGGACCAAACAACCGCGAGCGGTACGCGTCCAGCCCGTCTTTCCTCCGGCTATTTTTTCTCCCCACACATCATCAAGTAAAAAAACATTGGTGTTAATCACTTCGTAATAAATCAGCCCATCCGGGGAGTGAACCCGGTAGTAGGGAATCCTAGAAATATCAAAAATTTCCGGACGGTTGTCCAAGAGATAGCGAGAGAGTAAGGCAAGGTCTTCCGCGGTAGAGCGGTTGTAGTTTTCAGCTCCGTCCAATCCGCTGGGGTTTATAAAAACACTGTTTTCCATTCCGATTTGCTCTGCCCTGCTGTTCATCCGATTGACAAAATTCTCCACCGGATCTTTTTCTCCGGGAAGATAGCGGTTTGAGATAAGCGCTAACGAAAAAGCAGAACTGTTGTTGGATTCAATAATAAGAGGATGGATTACTTCGTTTATCGGTGTTTCGCTCCAGGCTCGAAAATCACGGAACTCTGTCCTGGATGTAACATCATACTCGGTAACTCCGACAGGGTCTTCCAGGTTATAGTTTTCCAAAGCAATTAAGGCGGTCATCAACTTGCTTATGCTGGCTATAGAAAGTACTTCGCCAGCATTTTCCCGGTAGAGGGTTTTCTCTTTTTCTCCGTCATAAAAAACAGAAATTGCCGCTCTCAATTCCAAAGAGGGGTTATTTTCGGAATCCCCTACATATTTAGGATAAATTTCAGTTTTTACAACTTCCTCTTCTTTTTCATTTACTTTCTCCTTGTCTTGAGAAAAGATAAAAAAATTCCCCAAAAGCAAAAAAACAAGCGCCACTAAAAAAAGTGGAAAGAATATCTTTTTTTTTCTTGTTATTGCCGTAAATATGTTTTTCATAATCCTCCTTTTTTTGGATTCGGGTTCTTTTTATACTTTATACCCAGTTCGTCAAGCTGGCTTTTTTCAATATCGGCGGAGGGAGTTCCCATTGTAAGTTCTCTTCCGTCTCCTGTTTTGGGAAATGCGATAACTTCCCGAATATTTTTTTCGCCTGTTAAAACCATTAAAAACCGCTCAAAGCCAAAGGCAATTCCTCCGTGAGGAGGCACACCGTACTTAAAGGCCTCTAAAAGGTGGCCGAACTTTTCTCTTACCTCTTCTTTCCGGTAGCCCAAAACCTGAAAAACGGACTCTATAACTTCCGGAACATGGGATCTTATACTTCCCCCGGCTATCTCATTTCCGTTAAGTACCAGATCATACTGAAGCCCTTTTATCTCTTCCGGGCTTTCAGTGATTTTTTTTAGATCCTCCGTATCGGGCTTGGTAAACGGATGATGAACCGCTACCCACTCTTTTTTTTCATTTTTTTCAAACATAGGAAAATCAACCACGAAAGCAAAAGCAAGCTCATCGCTATCTTCCGGATTATCTCTTAAATCCGGTCTATCGGTCTTCCACTTTTCCATTGCTTCTTTATAGGAGATTTTGGGAAAGGGTTTTTTTGTAATCTTTTTTTCCGGAAAAAGAGTTTCTACGAGAGCGGTGACCATTTTTTCTACAAAAAGTAACACGTCTTCTTTTTCCACGAAAGAAAGCTCTATATCAATTTGGGTAAACTCCGCCTGCCTGTCGGCACGCAGGTCTTCGTCACGGAAACATCTGGCTATCTGAAAGTACTTTTCAATGCCGGCTACCATCAAAAGCTGTTTATACTGTTGAGGGCTTTGCGGAAGTGCATAAAACCGGCCAAAGTGAAGTCTGGAGGGAACCAAAAAATCCCGGGCGCCTTCAGGAGTGGATTTTGTCAAGATTGGTGTTTCAACCTCTACAAACCCTTCTTTATCTAAAAATTTTCTACACTCTAAAAGAAGTTTGTGCCGGAGCTTGAGGTTCTGATTGAGTCTTTTCCTTCTTAAATCCACATAACGGTATTTCATTCTGGTCTCTTCATTGATTTCGTGCCCGTCGGTATCCACGGAAAAAGGAATCGTTTTTGCTTCCGAAAGAACAACTACCTCTTCGGCCTCTAACTCCACGCCACCTGTCTTAATGCTCTCGTTTTTCATCTTTTCCGGCCTCTCATTTATTTTGCCGGTAACTTCTATCACCCATTCGGGCCTTATTTTTTTCGCTTCCGCGTAATGCTTACAGGCCGATATTACAACAGTTTGCATTATCCCGGAGTAATCGCGAAGATCAATAAAAAGAATCTTTCCGTGCATACGGACGCTGCTTACAAATCCGGCTATTTTAACGGTCTCCCCTACCCGGGAAACCGTATCTTCTGTCAAAACTCTTTTCATGATGGCAATTTTAAAATTTACAAGAGATAAGACAGTCAGGTAAGATATTTTTTGACCAGCTCTACAATCTCTTTTGGAGTGTAATTTGTTTTTATAAGATACTCTTTGGCTCCAAGTTCTTTTGCTTTTTTTCTCTCTTCTGCGTCGTCATAATTGGAATAAGCTATTACCTTGGTGTCCGCAAACCCTTCTTCCTGGCGGAGCTTTTTAAGAAAATCGGTACCGTTTTCTCTTGGAAGGAGAATGTCAAGGACGATAAGATCGGGCTTTAATTCTTTCGCCATTTTCATCCCCTCTTCGGCATCAAAAGCACAGTGCACTTCAAATCCTTCGTGTGAAAACCTTTCTCTGTACATATCGGAAAGCATTTTTTCATCCTCAATAACAAGAATTTTTTTGGCCTCATTGGTCATATTTCTTTAAATTATTTTTTTAAAACTCCTGTTATGCTTACAAGGCTACTCTTCAATGGACAATGCTCGAAAAACTTTTCTGTTTTTTATAACATCGTGAATATATGCTTTTGCTCTTTTTAAGTTTTCTTCTTTTTCCTCTTCTTTTTTTCTCCCTGAAAGGGCGAAGTGCTTATCAAGCTCTTTTTCAATCTCTTCGTCCTTTACTTCGATTTTCTCTTCCTCGCTTATAGCGTGCAAAAGCAAAGCATAGGCGACGTTTTTTTCCGCTTTTTTTCTCCACTCTTTTCTCAAGTCCTCTTCTGTTTTTCCTGTCTCTTGCAAGTACTGCTCAAAAGTAGACCCTTTCTGAGCCAACTGGTCTTCTACTGTCTTAATCATATTGTCAAGCTCTTTTTCCGTCAATACTTCCGGCACCTCAAAAGAAGTCTCTTTGATAATATTTTCCATAATTTTTATCTTCAAACCCTCTTTTTCCCTTGCTTCTTTATCTTTCTTTATCCCTTCTTTTATTTTTTCTTTCAACTCTTCAACGCTTCTCGTGTCGGGAAATGATTTGGCAAAATCCTCCCCCAACTCGGGAAGTTCTCTTTCCATTACAGAAACCATTTCCACGTCAAAGTTGATCTTTTCTCCGGAAAGCGCTTTTTTGCCCTCCTCTCCGGGAAGGGGCTTTACCTCCGGGACAGTGACAGAAAAACTTTTTTTCTCTCCCTCCTTCATTCCCAAAATTTTCTCTTCAAACCCTTCCAAAAGAGCCATATCTCCCCTGCCAAGAACCATCTGAAAGTTATTTTCATCAATTTTTTTATCTTCGCTTTGGCCGAAAACCCCTTTGAAATTAATGGTTACCGAGTCCCCTTTTTTCGCCTCCCTGTTTACTTTTTGCAATTTGGCCCTTGTTTCCCGGATGCTCTCTATTGCCTTTTTAACTTCCTCCTCCCTTACGTCTACTTCTTTTTTCTCTTTTTTGAGAGTTTTTTCGGAAATTGTTTTGTAATCCGGAAGCTTTATTTCAGGCAAAACATAAACGGTTGCTTTGTAAACAACATCGTTTTCCGGAGCACACTTAACAAGATCTACCTTTGGGGCGGAAACGGCGAAAAGGCCGTTTTCTTTAATTGCCTTGGGGTATGTGTCGTGAACGGCTTCTTTTGCGGCCTCTTCAAAAACCCTCTCTTTTCCAACCGAATTTTCCACCACTTCCGAAGGGACATGTCCCGGGCGAAAACCTTTTACCTTCATTTCTCCGGAGATCTTTTGTGCAGCCTTTTCAAGGTAAGGTTTCATCTCTTCTACCGGAATAATCACTTCCATCTCCCTTTTTGTTTCCGATATTTTGTCTATTTTTATTTTCATGATTTTTTTTGGAAAACTTTATTTGTTTCCTTATTTTAACACAAAAAAAATTATTAAAAAACAGCTGCAACTAGAAGAGAGGACCAGGGCCCTCTCTCTACTTGAAAGCGTTTTGGCATTTTTAGTAATTCTTCTCTTCTTCACTTCCTCCTTCTTCCGGTTCTTCCGGCTCTTTTCCTACCTCCTCTCCCGTTTCCAAATCGGGTTCCGGAGTTTCTTCCACCTGGCCCTCTTCGGGCACGGAAGGCTCTTCCGTTAAATCTTCTTTCTTCTGGTCTTCCTTTTCGGCTCGTTGTTTTTGCATCATATACCAAACAGCTCCCGCCAATACCAAAATAATAAGAATTGTTAACCAGTTATCGGGCATATTATTTTAAATTAATTTTTAATTTTCCCGGGACCTTTGTGCTTAACCGGTTACCTTGGATACTAAGCGCTCCTCCAAGGTATACACGTCTCCGGCTCCCATTATAACAAGAATTTCATTTCCGTGCAAATTCTTAAGCAAGCTTTTTTCTGTTTTATCAAGCCCTCCCGTACATGAAGCTTTTTTTACTTTTAAGCAGAGATCTTCGGAACTGACTTTTTTTATAATCTCTTTTGACTCTCTTCCTTCTACAGTATAAATATCGGCGATAAAAAGCTTGTCTACATCGGCAGATAAAAGAGCTTTTACAAAAGAAGAAAAAAGCCTGTATGTTCTTTCGTACTGATGAGGCTGGAAAACGGCTACAATTTTTTTATCCGGGTATTTTTCTTTTACGGCGCTTAAAGTTACCTTGATAGCAGTAGGATGATGTGCATAATCGTTTATTATTTTTATAGGCACACCGCTTTTTAAAATTACTTCTTTTTCATCAAACCTGCGCCAAGTTCCCTTAAAGCCGGATATTGCCCTGAGAGCATCTTTTTTGCCAACTCTTAATTCTTTTGACGCTCTAAATGCGGCCAGTGCGTTGGAAAGATTATGTTTGCCGGGAAGAGGAAGCTTTATTTCCCGGGCAATATCGTCTTTTAAAGAGTACTCCGCAACCTTTCCTACGGCTTCTTTTTTAAGGGTCCGGCAGTTTTTATCGTCCTTGTTTACAACAAGCGTTCCTTTTTTCAAATTTTCCCTTATATACCTTTTAAAAGTTTTAAGAATGCTGTTAATGTCTTTGTAATAATCAAGGTGATCTTCCTCTATATTGGTAACAACCGCCATCTTGGGATGGTAATTTAAAAAGGCGGCTTTAAATTCGTCAGCTTCAATCAGCAGGTACTTTGACTTCCCTTTTCTAAAATTGGTATTGCCGAATTCTTTTAGTTTGGTTCCGATAATTACCGTCGGGTCAAGCCCGCTCTCAATCATGATAAGAGCGAGAATGGCGGTAGTTGTCCCCTTCCCGTGAGTTCCGGAAACGGCAATGGTATAGTAATTCTGGGTAATCTCTCCTAGTGCTTGCGGGTAACTCAAAACCTTTACACCTTTTTTCTTTGCTTTTTTGATTTCCGGATTATCCGGTAAAACTGCGGTGCTGTGAATTAAAAAATCCGTCTCTCGGGGAACATTTTTTGCCGAGTGTCCTTGAAAAATGCGAATTCCCTCTTTTTTCAGGTCGTCACACGGATTAGTATCAGACCCGGAAATACTTCCGGAAAAAGGGATGTAGTAGCGAGCCAAAGAAGAAACGCCTATCCCTCCAATGCCCACAAAATGAATATGATTGTATTTTTCTTTCATATAAAAGGATTTAACAGTTCTTTTTGAGGGGAAAAGACTCAATTGTCCGATAAACGGGTCCCCGGCCGCTTATCTTGCTTTCCATAAGCTCAAAGGATGGTACAGAAAAACGTATATCCACCTCAAACTCTTCAAGCAACGGAATCCGAAGAAGAGACAGCCGCTGCCACTCAAAAGAACGCATACGGCAAAGAGTGACGTGCGGAGTAAACTCTCTTTTATCCGGGATGTAACTTATAACAGAAGAGGCCTCCAGTTTTTTTTCCAACTTTTCTCTGAGAGATACAAGAGGCAAGCTCTCTCCTTTAATCCAGATCATCTTTGCCCTTCTCCTGTCTTTGGGGATATAAGTTATCTCGTTTAACAAGACCTCAAAAGGGGCTTTTTTTATTTCACTTGCCAGGCTTATAACAGAGCTTACTTTCTCTTCTCTTACTGAGCCTAAAAAGGCCATTGTGATATGCAGGTTTTCTTCTTCTACCCATTTTACTCCTCTTTCTAAGCTTTTCTTTATTTCCTCTTGGAAAAAGGAAATTTCCTTTTTGGTTTTTTCCGGGAGATTAATTGCAAAAAAAAGCCTTTTAAACATAAGTATTGTCGTCAGGTATTATTAAAATACCATATCACGAGGTGTATTTCAATCTTTTATTTCCAATTACTCTGTTTAATGATACAATAGAAAAATGAAAATAAGCCTTGAGTTTTTCACCGGAAACGTCCGTAATCTGATGAGGGAAGCGGGATACCATCCGGACAGAGTCAAGCAAGGAAGTAAAATTTCCTTTTCAAGATCTCTTCTGGGAAGCAGGTATCCCCGTTTTCACGCATACTATGATGATGTACGAAAGGCAATCTTTCTCCACCTTGACCAGAAAGCTTCCCGCTACAAGGACTCTCCCGACCACGCCGGAGAATATCACGGAAAAGAGGTCCAAAAAGAGGCAGAAAGAATAAAAAACCTTTTATAAGAAAATGAAAAAAGAAAAGAAAATAAAAGACCATATTTCTCCCTTCCTGGAAAAATTAAAAAGAGAGAGAAAGGCGCCTTCTACTATAAAAAAAAAGAGGCAAAATCTTGAAGCTTTTACGGCCTGGCTTGAAAAAGAAGGCCTGAAAGATATCCGCCCGAGTGAGTTTGAAAAAAAACACCTTCTAAAATTTAAAAGAAATCTTTTTTCTAAAGGATTAAAAGAAACAACCGTCTCTTTGTACTTGAAATCGATTGAAGATCTGCTAAAGTATTCGGAAAATGGAGAAAAAACAACTCGGGCGGTTACCCGAGAAAAAGAAAGCGATATCCAATCGGTTGTAAATCACTACTTTAAAACCAAAGGTTACTCGCTTAAAGGGATAAAAGAAAACGCAAGAAAGAGAAAAATTATCTATTCCCGGTACACAAGACCGGCAAAAGATCTTCTTGAACTTGCAGGATCGGTTGAGAAGGCCAAAGCGGCTATCAGTAAAGTCGCCCTTTGGGCCAACTCAAGAAATCTTGATTACGCTATTGAAACGGTTTTTAAAAAATGGCCGGAAATAAACAGATTAAAACCAAAGAAGAAAGTAAAAAAACCATACTTTCATGGAGATCCCATGGTTTGGTCGGAGTCTAAAAAAAAGTGGTTTGTCATAAATCGCCACGGCGATTGGCTGGAGTTTGCCGGAAAAGAAGAAGAAATCGAGTGGAAAAATGACCAATGACTAATGACAAATAACAAGGAAGTCATAAGTCATAGGTCATAAGTTATAAGTTATAAGTCATAGGTCATAAGTTATAAGTCATAAGTCATAGGTCATAAGTCATAAGTTATAAGTCATATGAATATAGTATTTGCGAGCAGTTCCTCTTTCGGAACAGTTATCCTAAAAAAAATCCTAAAAGAAAAAACAAAGCCGGAAATGCTAATTACGGCTCCGGATAAAAAAACAGGAAGGGGGCAAAAATATCAACCTCTTTTTATAAAAAACGTTGCCAGAGAAGGCGGGCTTAAAATAAGCGAAACGGAAAGCGGAGACACTTTTGACCATCTTATCCGAGAAAAAAGTCCGTCTCTTGTTATTGTAGCCGGGTTCGGGCTTAAAATTCCGGCAAAAACACTTCCCCTTGCAAAGTTCGTAAACATCCACCCTTCTCTTTTGCCCAAATACAGAGGGTCTACTCCAATTCAAACCGCTATTATGGAAGGAGTGGAAAAAAGCGGCGTTACGCTTATGGAAATGGAAAAAGAGATTGATTCGGGACCCATTATCGCCAAAGAAGAGGTTCCTTTCCATTCAAAGATAACCTACCCGGAAGCCGAAGAACTGCTTGCTAAAAAAGGAGGAAATCTTCTTTTAAAGACGATCCCCTCTCTTCTTAAAGGAAACGAGAAAAAAGTTCAGCAAAACCACGCAAAAGCGACTTACACAAAATCTTTTAAAAAAGAGGATGGGAAAATAGATTGGAACGAGCCGGCAGAAGTTATTGAAAGAAAAGTTAGGGCACTTAACCCTTGGCCGGGCACGTACAGTAAAATGGGAAGCAAAATTTTTAAAGTTCTTGAAGCGGATATTCAGCAGCAGACGGAAAACGGCCCCTTTGGGGTTCCCGGAAAGGTATATTTGGGAACCAATCACACCATTGCCGTACAAACGGGAAAGGATTTTCTTTTAATCAAGAAACTGCAAATAGAGGGGAAAAAATCAACTTCTTCGAAAGACTTCCTGCAGGGCAATATGGAATCTATGGGGTTGGTTCTTGAGTAGCAACTGCTATTTTAAGTGGTCTTTAAGATATTTTTTCAGCTCCCTTCCGATATCTTCTTTACAGAGAGCGAACTTAAAAGAGGTCTTAAGGTAGCTGAGCGGATCTCCTGTTGTACACCACTCTCCCTTAATAGGTTGAGCGATAATTTTTTTGTTTTCTTTAGCAAGCGAATTTAGAATATCTATTACCCACAGCTCATTATCTTTTCCCAAGGGGCTCTTTTGAGCCCTTTTTACCACTTCGTAAGAGAAAACGAACCTTCCGAAAGCGGCCATTCTGGAAGGTGCTTTTTCTGCTGGAAACTTTTCACATGCCTCTTCTATTTCATGCTTATACTCCGCGTTTTTTTTATACCTCACAGTTCCGTACTTGTGTACCTCTTTTTTGGGAACCTCCTGAACTCCCATAACCGCCACCGGATTGTGTTTTTTATAAACATCAATGAGTTGCTTTGTCACCGGAATATCGGAAACGGTCAAATCATCTCCGAACATATAGACAAAGGGCTCTCGCGAATCAATAACCGAAGAAGCCGCCAAAAGCGGAGTTGCGTTTCCGTAGGGAAGATCGCTCTTTTGGCGAACATAAATAAAATCGGCCATTTTGGGAATTTTTTTTATCTCCCGAAGGCGTTTTGTTTTACCGTTTTTTTCAAGCTCGTTCTCCAATTCGCGGTGAGAATCAAAATAATCTTCTAGAGATGTCTGTCCGGAGCGCGTCACAAGAACTATTTCTTTTATTCCGGATTTAACGGCCTCTTCTACCAAATAATGGACAATGGGCTTGTCAATAATGGGAAGCATTTCTTTGGGTTGGTTTTTTGTTGCCGGGAGAAATCTTGTGCCGTATCCGGCTGCGGCAATGACAGCTTTGGTAATTTTCATAATTCTTAAATTTTATAATTTTATTAATGCAATCATTCTCTCTGTAATATTGCCTTTTCTGTAGGAAAAATATTTTTCACTACAAAAAGTGCAGATATCGGATGTTTTGATTTTTTTTCCGCCACACTCCTCTATCTTCTTTTTGGTAGCTTTTTTTAAATCAAAAAAAAGTTTGTTTTCCTTTTTTTTAAGAAATTTTCCTACAAAATCTTTCTCAAAATTTTCGGCAAAATCCTCTCTTACTTGGAAGTGGCACATTTCTATTCCCGGGCCTATCTCAAAAAAAAGATTTTCCACCCTTTCTTTCTCTTCCACCTTTAAAAGAGCTTCCTTAATAATTCCTTTTTGTAATCCTTTCCATCCTACATGCAGGATACCACAAATATTTTCCGATACAAAAGAAACGGGGAGACAGTCGGCAATTAGCACCCCGAGAACAATCTCGCGAGAGGAGGTAATAAGTCCGTCAGTATTTTTTAAAACTTTTCCCGTCTCGTTTTTGTTTACCACTCTCACCCTTTTTCCATGAACCTGTTCACCCAAAACAAGGGACTCGGGATTAATTCCCTCTTTTTTTAGGAATCTTTCCACATTCTCACGGACTTCCATCGAGCCGTCTTCTTTTTTTGAAACAATCATTATAGAAAGAAAATAAGTAGAGTTTCAATAACCGCGGCAATAAAAATCAAAGGGAGAATAAAATAAAAGAAAAAATTTACAGACAAAGAAAGCGCTTTTTTAAGTTCTAAAGAGGAAAAGGGAGATATCTTTTTATCCTTGCTTTTTTTTGCTTCTTTATAAAACAAGACTCCGAGCCGTACTCCCAAGGCACAGCCCAAGAAAAGCGCCGCAAGTTCAAAAGTACCGTGCCAAAAGAGAGAATGAAATACTCCCCACACCCCCAGCTCGGGATAAGCAAGCGCGGAAACATATCCCAATACCCATCCGTTTACCGCCAAAAAGAAAACAGTTGGCAGGGCGAAAAGCAATCCCAAAAACATAAAAAGGAAAACTTTTATGGAATTGTTGGCAAAGATAAACACTCCCGTCTGTAGAGGGGTAAGGTCAAAAAGGAAAGAGAAAGTTTCGCCTAATTCCTCAAATGACTCTTTGGCAAGCTCGGGATAAAAGTGAACAAAAAAAATTCCCAAAACAAAAAAAGCAAAGAACACCAAAGCACAAAAAATAATATACTTCCCAATATTCTCAGTAACCGCTCCCCATTTTTCTTTTAATGCTTTCATGCGTTGTTTTTAAGAAATTTAAGCTCCTGCTTGCGAATTTTTTCCAAATTTTTTAATTGTAAGCTTTTATCAATAATACTTCCCAGGTATTTCCCGGAAAGAAAATGAGGAAGAAGGACATAATCAACTCCCTTTTCGTAAAGGACAACCGCCTCCTCCTCGCTCTCTGCGCGAGTTACCACTTTAACGTCTTTGTCAATATCTTTTATTCTTTGAACAAGCATAAGGTTGTCATCAAGCTGAGGACTGGTAGATACCACCAGCTTTGTATTTTCTAAATTCAGTTCTTCGAAAAGATGCGGATCTTTTATGTCCGCAAAAATTCGATCAATGTTCTTTTTCTTCAAATAATCGGTTACTACCGGGTCAAAGTCTATGACCAGCAGGCTTTTTTTATCGATATAGTTCATGATTCCTCTTCCTATTCTGTTAGCGCCGATAAGAATAATCGGTTTTGATATCCCGTAATCTCCCTCTTCTTCCTTGGTGTTTTTTCTTTCAAAAACAGAAAGAAGCCCCGAGATGTAGGGAAATATTTTTTCCGCATGAAGAATTAAATAGGTAGATAGAGTGATAGTAACCACTCCCACGGAAACAATGAGAGCAAACGTCTGGTTACCGATATGTCCCAACGCCAACCCCAATGTGGCAAATATCAAACTAAACTCGGAAATCTGGGCTACGGTTACTCCCGTTAAAAACCCGGTACGTTTTTTGTAGCGCATAAGCCCCATAATAACCATAACAATAAGGGGGTTTCCAATAAGGACAAACAACGAGAAAACAACAATTGGCAGAGCTAATCCCTCAAGCCCGGAAACAATCATCAGCGATCCCAAGAAGACGAAAAAAATCAAAACAAAAAAGTCCCGAAGCGGCCTTATCTTATTTGCTACATGGTGTTTTTCAGCAGAATTTGCCAGGGCCACTCCGCCTAAAAAGCCGGCTATTTCAACCGAGAAACCAAACTGCTTTACAATAATGGCAAATGCCAAAAGCCAGGCTAAGCTAACCAGGAAAAGAAGTTCTTGGGAGTGTGCTATTTTTCGGAAAAGGTAAGGAAAAGCGCTTCTTCCCAAGAGCAGCATCAATCCAAAAAGGCCTATTCCGGCAAATACCGTTCTTACAAGAGAAAAAGCACCCACCCCCTCTCCTATTTCAATCGCATTTAGAACAATTAGAATAAGAATAACCACCAGGTCTTGAATAAGCAAAAGCCCGATAGCCGCTCGGCCGTGCAAACTTGTCAAACTGCCTTTATCAGAAAGCAATTTTACGATAATAACCGTACTTGAAAAAGTTAAGGCGATAGCTATATAAAGAGCTGGCAAAAACCCGAAACCGAAAAGGAAATATCCGATGAAGAAACCTCCAAGAGCAGTAAAAATAACTTGTCCCAACCCGATTGACAAAGCAAGGACGCCCGTTTTTTTGATAGCGTCGTAGTTCATTTCCATTCCTACAAGGAAAAGAAGAAACATTATCCCAAGAGAAGAGAATGTTTCAATAACCTCTCCTTCCTTAAGATTCAAAAGCCCAAAAGCGCCGATTATTATTCCGGTGGCAAGAAAAGCAAGAATAAGAGGCTGCTTTAAAATACGAAAAACAATGCCCAGGATAGAGGCTAAAACAAGCACTACCGCGAGCTCGGCTTGTGCGGTTAACTCAATGCCTTCAAAAATTTCCGGGAGAAGTTCCTCCATTGGCAATCTTTTTACTGTTTACCACTTTGTGTGAGATGTATTGTTTTGGTCGGATAAGCAAACTCGATTCCTTCCTTCTGGAATTCACGCTTTATGTCAAGGAGTATTCTTTCTGTTATATCCAAAAACATTTTATAATCCGAAGAATTAACAAAATATACAGCGACGTAGTCTAGGGAAAAATCGTTAAAAGCACTGAAATGCACCCTGTCAAGCTCAACCAGCTCTTCTTTTTCCATTATTCTTTTAATAATCGATGGAATCTTCTCCATTTTTTCGGTTGGAGTTTCGTAAACAATGCCTATTTTAATTTCCCCTCTTCGGCGCTCCATTTTTCGGAAGTTGTGCACCTTTGCAGAGGTTAATTCCTTGTTGGAGAAAACAATCTCCTCTCCGCGAAGCGCCCTTATTCTGGTACTTTTTATTCCTATTTTTTCTACCGTTCCCCAGTTATCTCCCACTACGATAAAGTCTCCTTCCACAAACGGCTTATCAAAGTAAATGGAAAAAGAGCTGAAAAGATCCGCCAGAATATTTTGCAAAGCAAAAGCAACGGCAATACCTCCTATTCCCATTCCGGCAACAAGAGCGGTAATGTTCACTCCGAAAATGGATAAAATAATAAAAAAAGCAACCACCCAGAGAAATCCTTTGGCGATATTTCCCAAAGCGCGAATCATCGCCTTGCTTGCCTTCCCTTCTTGCTTCTTGGCGTAGGTTTCAAAGAAGAAATCTATAAACTGATAGCCGACAAGCACCGCCCTGTAGGTTACCCAGAAGATAAGAATAAGCTTAAAGACCTTCAAAAGAAGCTCGGGAATCTGAAGAACCGAAAGCGCTATGTAAAAAGAAACAAAAATATAAAAGGGAGAGCGTATTTTGTCGATAACTTCCAAGAAAAGCTTGAATATTTTTTGCTCCTTTATTCTTTTGGATAGTTTCCGAAAAAGAAAGTATTTTGTAAGAAAAATAATAAAAGAAAGAACAGCAATCACAGCCACAAAAAGAACGTACTGTCGCAATGTATTTCCGAAAAACTCAGTTGCCCACAAGGGTCCTGTTAGAATTAAATCCATATTTTTTAAATTATGTTTAGTATTTTGACCATTCTAGCAGTAAAATAATTTTAATTCAATCGGTCCGGCAAAGACTCTACTGGGACACAATCACTTACAGTGAACTTCCCTACTCTAAGGCGCAAGAGAGAGTGCAGATATCCGCCCGTACCAAGTGCCCTGCCAATATCCCGGGCAAGAGAGCGGATGTAAACTCCTTTACCCGTAGTAATTTTTATTTTTAAGTAAGGATATTTGTACTTTAAAAGACGGGTGCTTTTTATAAAAACCTTCCTTTTTTTCGGATTTCTGGGTGTTCCTTCTCTGGCCCACTTGTAAGCTTCTTTTCCTTTTATTTTTACCGCGGAAAATACGGGAGGAGCTTGCATGATGGTTCCCTTGAAACTGGCCAGTACTTTTTCCACCTCATACAAAAAAGGAGGTTTTTCAATGAATACTTTTTCCTTATCCCCTTCCATATCGTCGGTGGAGCTTTTTTCTCCGAGCTTAATTACCGCCAGATACTCCTTCTCTTGAAATTTTCCGCTAAAAAGCTCTTTTGTGCTTTCCCTTCCTATTCCGACAACCAAACCCCCCTCGGCAAGCGGGTCCAATGTTCCTGCATGCCCTACTTTCTTTTCTTTGGTTACTCTTTTTATTTCATTTAACAAGTCTCTGGATGTAGGCCCCTTTTTCTTGTACACGGCAATAATCATAATTTCTATTTTTTCTCGCTCATTGCTTTTTTAAGTGAAAGAAATCCTTCAAGCAGAACCTTTTTCTTACTTTGATTGTAAACAGCTACCGCAGGATGCATCAGGGGAATAATTTTTATCTGCCCGTAATTTGCTTCTCCCTTTAAAATATTGCCATGAATAACGCTAATGGGTTTTATCTCTTCTTTAAGGTTAAACTTTTCTAAAATATATTCGGAGGCAAAACGCCCCAAACAGACAATAATCCGCGGACAAATAACCTCTATTTGTCTTTCTAAAAAAGGTGTATAAATCTTAATCTCTTCGGGAAGAGGGTCCCTGTTTTTAGGAGGCCTGTCTTTAAGAATGTTTGTGATATAAACATCTTCTCTCCTTACTCCTATTTTTTCCAACATTTCGGTTAAAATTTTTCCCGCGCTTCCGCAAAAGGGCCTTCCGGTAGCCGCCTCCCTGGCTCCGGGTGCCTCTCCTATAAACATAACGTCCGCATTATGATTTCCTTCACCAATAACCGGAAAGGCCTTGTTTTCCACTCTCTCTTTGTAAAGAGGAGACTCTGTCAGCGCCACAACTTCTTCTTTTATTTTTTTTAAGCGTTCCGTTTTATTCATTCCTGGAGAGTGTTAATAACGACTTTAAGCTCTTTTTTATGAAGATTTTTTTTAAGTTTTTCTTTAAGGCAAGTGACGATTTCTTCACTTTTTTTTCTTGTCAGCCGCAACTCTTTGTTTACCTTTTCCATCGGCTTTTTCATTCGCAGTTCAAATATCTTTTTTTCTCTCTCATCAAGAAAATCCTCTTCCATCACTTTTTCAATCACCTCTTCTTTTTTAAAAACACAGAAAACATCCTTGTTTCTATTGTCCCGCCCCTTTACCTTTACCGCCTCACCTTGAAAAACCTTTTCATAGTCACGGCACCCGAAACACTTTTTTTCGTAATGGCACGGAAAGCTGTTTTCTTCAACCGCTTTTTGTATCTCTTCTGCTTTCTCTTTGAGCAACGGAAAGTATTCATCGGTTTTTCTTATTTTCTGTTCAACGGGTTCACTATCGTACTGAAGATACCAGTAACTCACTTTCTTTACTTTTTCTTGTAGATTTTTTTCTGCCAGAACCGTATAAATCGGCAGCTGTAACGAGTCCCCTTTTTCTTTATTATTCCCCGTTTTGAAATCAATAATATGGTAACCGCCTTTTGGCAAGGCCTCTACCCAATCAAGGCTTCCTACCAGCTTCACGCTTTCCCCGAGAAGATTGACCGTTGGAAGCTTTGTTCCCGTGCCTACTGAGGGGTTTCGTAGAAGCGATGACTTTTCCACCCGCGTTACCATTTCCACTCCTTTTTCTAGGAATCTTTTTTCTTTTTTAGGGGATATAAATCCTCCTTCAAACCCCCTGTATTTTTCAAAAACCTCATAAAACCGGTCTTTAAGAGATGCTTGCACCCTTTTTTTTATCGGTACATCCAAGAGCTCCTCAATTGTTTCGTGAACTGCAGATCCCAGAGCAAGATAAGGGTTTATTACTTGTATTCTGTTTCCCGTCCGGGGATTGTGGTATACATATTCCAAGTAGTAAAGATGGGGACACCTTTTAAATGAAGAGATTGCAGAATGTGAAATCCACAATATTTTTTTAGTTTCCATAAAATAAAGATTTACTCACCAAAAACAGTCTCTGCTTGTTTTTATAGGAAATCAAGAGAAACAAAAACCGGCCTTAAAAACTGTGAGAATAAAAAAACGAAAATAGTCTACCAAACTTTCCTTTTTACAAGAATATCCGGATGTCGCTTTCTTCTCTGAATTTCTCAATCTCTTCTTCAATTATCCGGTAAATTTTTTCCTGGGAAACAAATTCCTTCAACTCTTCCTTAATTTCATTAAATTCCATTACCTCTCCCTCCGGTGCCCCTACCTCGTCCACCCAAGCTAAGTAATCCCTGTAGGCCTCTTCTATCTCTTCTTCCGTAATCTCAATCTCCTCTAGATATTTATCATAAATTTTTTCATACATAAGGGCAGACTTTACTTGCTTGTCAGCATCTTCCTCGCGGAAACCCTCGCCTTCCCATATTTTTAGGATATCTTCCTTGGTAGCAACCCCCGGATCCGCCTCAATAACCTCCAGATAAAACTCTTCTACCTCTTCTCTGCTTATCTCTATTCCTTCGCTTTTTGCATAACTTACAAACAGAAGCTGTTCTACGGCTGCATTTTTGGCCTCTTCTTTAATCTCTTCGGTAAATTTCGCTGTCTCCTCTTCTCCCATCGTTTGAAGATATCTTTCCTGAATATTTTTAAAAATTATATCAAACTCTCTTCTTGTCATCTCCTCTTCATTTACTGCTATTACAACTTCATCTCTTGAAAGAAACACGTCTTCCCCCCGCAAGACAAAAACTCCTCCGGCTACTACCACCGAAAAAGCAATAATCCAGACCCATGGTTGTTTGTAAAAAGGCATATTTGGTAATTTTAATTAATAATTCTCTTCTTCATTCTCTTCGGGCTTATCTTCTTTCTCTTCGGCCACAGTCTCCGTAGTGCTTTTCTTCTTTTCTTCTTTTATAATTTTACACACCTGGTAAACCACAATCACAGAAAAGATAATAAGGGCCGCACTTGCCCACGAAGGAAGATAAAATCTCCCGATAATAACATCCATCTCAAATGCCATTCTAACAAAGTGCAAAATGGCACAAAAAGTAAAATAAATTCCTACGACAACTAAAAGTATTTTTTTACTGCTCATTTTTTTATTTTCCTTATAAATAATTTATTTACGACCCTGATTTTTATGTCATTTAGTCTAGCAGAAAAACCAAAAAAAGAAAGTTTTTTAGCCCTTTTCCGCCTCTTCTTTGTTTTCCTCCAATTCTTTTCTCACTTCACGAAACTCGTTTTCTATTTCTTTAAGCCTTTTTTTGCTTTCTTTTATTACTCCTACCGCTTCCTTTACTTTTTTAAGCGCCTCCTCAATATCAATATCTTCTTGTTTTTCAAACCACTCGGCTACTTGAGATAATTTTTTGAGATTTTCACTAAGGTTATTTTTTTGGGGCATATTTTTAAAAGTTTAGTTTATTTTAAAACTACTGTTTGTAATTGTTTTTCCGGGAAGAAAAATGTGTTATTTTTTTTATCTCCGAGCCAGCCTTCCCGTCGGAAACCACCGTTTCTACTCGGTCTCCTTTTTTGAGAGCCTTAACGCTTTTTACAACCTTTCCTTCTTTCTTCATTATAGCATACCCTAAACGAAGTTGTTTTTCCGGATTGTTTGCCAGAATAACCTCCTCGTTCCGCCGGATCTCTTTTTTTATATTTTGCACCGCCAAATCAAATGAAAAATTGATTTCTTTGGCATCTCTTTTTATTTTTTCTTCGCCTGTTTTAATCCAGTAATCCGCATTAAAAACAATTCTTTTTATTCTTTCTTCGCTTGCTTTATACTCTTCAATTGTTTTTTGGAAAAAGTCCCTTACCGTTTCCACATAGCGGTTGATTTTTTCTTTTTTCCCGTAAAGTGTTTCCTTGAATATTTCTTCAATTTTCGATTGGTATAAGGAGACGGTTTCTTTTGCTTCCCGAAATCCTTCCGATAACCGAACCGCGGCCGCAGTAGGAGTAGATTCGGAAACATCGGCCGCCAAGGCCGCAAGAGTAATGTCCTCATGGTGGCCGATTCCCGCTATCACCGGAGCCGGAAAGCTCCTAATCTTTCTTACCAGCATTTCATTATCAAAGGCCATGAGAGATTGAAGAGACCCTCCTCCTCTTGTAATTACCAATACGTCCGGCCTTATTTCTTTCATTATTTTCAGCGAATGCAGTAGGTCGGTTACCGCCTCTTGCCCTTCCACTCTTGAATCACACATGTAGACTTTAAAACCAAACTTCCCCAGGTTGCTTGTGAAGTCGTGGATAGCCGCTCCTTTCACCGAGGTTATCACTCCTATTTTTTGCGGATACCGCGGAATAGCCCTTTTTACTTCTTTGTCAAACAACCCCTCCTTGGTGAGCTTTTCTTTCAATTTTTCATACGCTTTTTTAAGCGCTCCTTCTCCGACAAGCTCTACCGTTTCCGCCTTAAATTTTAAAGTCCCCCTTAAAGGATAAACATCCGCGTACCCGGAAACAACCACTTCCATTCCTTCCTCAATTTTAACCCCACACATCCTATAGGTTGATTTCCAAATAACGCACCCCAAAGTGCTTTCTTCTTCCTTGTCTCCGAGAGAAAACCACACATGCCCTCTGCTATCTTCTTTTACCTCCGTTACTTCTCCAACGACTCGGGCACTTATTCTTTTTAGGACCTCATTTAGAAACCCGATATACTGGGAAACGGTAACCGGGTTTTCCCCTCCCAGTTTGTATTTTTTAAGAACTTCTGTCATTTTATTTTTTGATGTTTTTATAACGCTTCCGGGAAAGTATAAACTTTCGCTTTTGTTTTGGCAAACATTTTTCACTCTTACTCTGGAAGAGAAACCCGGAAACCGATAAGGCGGATTTTTTTATTACTTCGGGTTAAAAACCGCAAAAGGAGAGAAACTCCTTTCTTGTATAAAAAATCTTCTTTGTAATTTCCCGGCTCAAAAGAGGCTTGCTTGGTGTGAGTTTCAAAGTCTTCAAAGCGGCAAACAACAACCAGCCCTTTTATTTTTTCTTCTTTTGCCTGCCGGTAAACATCTCCTACGAGCCTCCTAAAAACTTTTATGATTTTTTCTGGATCTCTCGTGTCCTTTTGGAAGGTATGCTCTTTTCCAACGGACTTCGCCTTTCTTTCTCCCTCTACAAGAGAGTTGTCAACTCCTCGCAACTTGTGGTAGAAATCATCTCCCCTTTTGCCAAAAAGATCTATCAGTTTTTCTTTTTTAATTTTCCGGGCATCTTTTATTTTCGCATTCTTTTTTTTGAGATATTTTTGGATTGCTTCTTTCGTTTTCGGGCCTATCCCGGGAATGGTTTCCAGGGGCATCTCTTCAATTATTTTTTTTGTCTGAGAGGGCTTAATGACTTTTAGCCCATCCGGTTTTGCAAGCTCACAAGCAATTTTTGCCATCATTTTGTTTTCTCCAATGCCAACAGTGCAGGTTAACCGCTCTTTTTTATAGATTTCTTTTTTTATTTCCTCACCCACTTTTTCGGCCTCTTTGTAGCTTCGGCACTTGTCCGAAAGGTCAAGGTAAGCTTCATCAAGAGAAACTTTTTCCACTTTTTTCGCCTTTTTGCTTACTATTTTGAAAACGGATAAAGACACTTTTTCATAAAAATCCATATTAACCGGCAAAAATACTGCTTGGGGGCAAAGCCGGAAGGCCCGCGATATGGGCGTAGCCGATTTTATCCCAAAACTTCTCGCTTCATAATTGGCAGTTGATACAACTCCTCTTCCCTTCCCCCCTCTCGGATCGGCGCCCACAACAATCGGCTTTCCTTTAAACTGCGGGTTTTCCCTTTCTTCAATCTGGGCGAAAAAATAGTCCATATCGATATGCAGTATGATTCTTTTCTTCATAAATTGCTTATATTTTTCTCTTAATAAGGTCTTCCTCAAACATCTTTATTCCCTTGAATCCGAATTTTTTGTACTTTTTTATACAAGGAAAGTCATTCTTTCTAATCTTCTGCCCTACCGCTTCTATAATCGCTTTTACTCTTTCTTCTTCACCTTTCTCTATCTCTAAAGGAAGGGTGGCTATTCTTCCGTCATCACCGGGCTTTAAAAATTCAAGATAACCCTCTTTAACAAAATTTTTCTTTTTAAATTTTTTGGAGGAGTCAATCAATATTTTATAAAAAATAAGTTGGTTTCTGTATCGCCACGCGTTTATTTTTTCATGTTTGGTTTTTCCCTTCCATCCGGACAACGGCTTTCCCGTCTTCAGATCAAAGACCCTTACTTCCCTTCCTTCTTGAACTATCTTATCTATCTTTCCTGTAATTTTTGTTTCCCCCAAAAAACAATCTTCTCCCTGAAAATCTTTTTCAATCAGATGGTGAGGAGAAAAATCCTCCTTTTTCTCTCTGCAAAAATAAGTAACCTCTTCCTCCCCCTGTTTTAACAGTTTCTTAAATTCTTCTTCCGGCAACCTTTCTTTTTTTAAATATTCCTTGAAAAGTTTCATTATCTTTGTTTTTGAAGGAAATCTTTTTCCCTTCCTTATCTCAACATAAATCTCCTTTATAGTCCTGTGGACAGCGGTTCCGTATGAGAGAGAGGGCGTTTTTTTCCTTGGGAAACGTAAAATATTTTCTTCAAGAAAAACACGGGGACCGTAATCGGTTACGTCTAAAAATTTATTAAGCCCGGTGGGGCTGATCTTATAATCCCTTACAAAAGATTTAAGAAGCCCTGCTTCTTTTCTATTAAAAGGAGGGGCATAAAAAAGAGAAGATTCAATTGCTTTCACGTCCGCTTCCTCCGTTTTCTTCCGGCCCCCTACTCCTTCCAAAAACTCGAGAGGCGACGCTTTTCTTCCATCTTCTTTTTTTTCATGCGAGAGAAAGAAAAGTGAATCTCTCGCTCTGGAAAGAGCTACATAGAAAAGGCGCAACCTGTCGTCCTTTTCATCTCCGGCAGGCTGGAAAGGCAGATTTCCGGGAAGAGTTACTCCTCTCCCGCCTCTTTTCTCATCCCACTCTTCTTTGTTGGAGTTTATTACAAAAACAATATCGAACTCTTTGCCTTTAGCGCCATGAGCGGTAATAAGAGAGATGCTCTTATCATCCAGGGTAAGAGGGTTCTTATTGAGAAGAGGTATTTCGTTTTTTTCGTGAATTTCCACAAAATTTATCAAGTCTTTTGCTTTTATAAACTTCCCTTTTTTATAGTCTTTTACTTGCTCTGTGAAAAACAACAAAGAAGAAAGGAAGTCAAGATACTTTCCCGTATTTTTTTTGAGCATCTCCTCCGAAAAATAGTATTCTTTAAAAAGCCCTGAAATAATCATCTCAATAATCTCTTCTAAGGATTTGTGTTTTGCTTTTAAAGAGAGGTTTGTCAGAAATTCAGCCGCGCTTTTTAGTCCTTTTTCGTTTCTAAAACACCAAATCCAGGATTTTCTTTTTTCATACGCTCGAAGTGACATTTCGATAATTTTTTCTCTTTTTATTTTCCAAAAAGGAAAACTTAAGATTTCGGGCAAGAGTTGCTCTGCTTTTTCTCTTTCATCGGGAAAACAAACGGCAAATCTTACAAGAGTTATCAGTTGTCTGACATGCTCTTTTTCCAGAACATTATCTTTTCTTTCCGAGTAAAAAGGCACGTTGAGAGAGGCAAGAAAGGGCTCTGCTTCTTTTAGCGTTTTATGTCTTCTCCCGATAACAGCGATATCTGGCGGCTTTTTCCCCTTTTTTATCTCCCTTTTTATTTCCCGGGCCAAAAAAGTAAACTCTTCTTCTTTTTTTCCGAAAAGATAGTAAGAAACACTGCCCTTTCCCTCCCTCTCGGGAAAAAAATCTTTTCTAATCCCGGGCATTAAATTTTCCAGCCGCTCTTCCCCTTTTACAATCACTCCTCTTGCCGCGCTGATAATTTCTCTCTTTGAGCGGTAATTTCTGTTAAGAGTTATTACTTTCGCTTTTGGATAGTTTCTTTTAAAGTCCAGAATATTGGATATCTCCGCTCCTTGAAACCGGTAAATGGCCTGGTCATCGTCTCCCACTACACAAAGGTTGGGTTTTTCGTCAACATCTTCTTTAGTAAGTGAATTTAAAATACGCATTTGAACTCCGTTTGTATCCTGGAACTCATCGGCTAAAAAGTACAGGTACTTTTCTTTAAGATCACTTCTTAAAGATTCATTTTTTTCTATCTCCAAAACCGCTCCAATCAGCATATCTTGGAAATCATAGTACCCTTCGCGTTGCATTTTCTTTTCATATTTTTCGTAAATGTTTGCCAAACTCTCCACCCTCTCTATTTTATACAGGTCTTTTAAAACCGTCTTTTTACCCATTTTTCTCGTCCACCTTTTTTTCCATAAAGAAATTTTTTCCGTACCGTCCGCCTCAAGGGCCAAAGAAAGCGAAAAAAAGACAGTAGAAGAAAGGCTTCTTGCCCGCCCCGGTGCTTTTTCTTCGTTTTCTATCTCCCGGAGAAAACGTCTTATTTCCGGGATCAGGCCTTTTTGCACCCGTTGGCCGAAAATTTCGTTTACCCTTTTTTTTGTTTTTCTAAGAAACGCTTTGTTTTCTTTAAGAAGCGCTCCAAACTCTTGAGAGGTAAGCCCGCTCTTTTTTATATTTTCGATGGCCTCTTTTATGTTTTTAAGGTGGATATAGCCTTCTTTGGGGTGCTTGCCCGCAAAAGGATCCGTGTGATTCAGTTTACTTATTATTTCTTCCAAAAATTCCGTTTTTACCGCCTCGTCTGCCACGTTAAAAAAAGCGCTTTTAAAAAAGTATTCCGGATAAGACTCAATTATTTTTTGGCAAAATCCGTGAAAAGTGTGCACGGAAATTCTGTATCCGTCTTCTCCCATAAGATCAATCAACCGTTCCCGCATATTTGAAGAAGCCGCTTCGGTATAAGTTAAACAAAGAATACTTTCCGGAGGAACGTCCGTTTTTTTTAGTATATTTCCTGCTCTTAATCCCAAAACCTCCGTTTTGCCGGTCCCTGGCCCGGCAATAATAAGAAGCGGCCCGTCAATATAATCCACTGCCATTTTTTGCCCAGCATCGAGTTTCTTGTACCTTTTCTGATAGCTCCCTCTGGCGGGAGTTGCCCTTTTTTTTGTCCGGGAGCTCATTTTTTTAATATTAGTCGGACACCGGTATGGACACGTAGAAAACCGTTCCTTTGCCGAACATAGGATTGGGAGACTCCAGTTTTATCTCTCCTTCTATTTTGGCAAGAAGGGATTTTATAAGATACAGATCCAGTCCCGTTCCGTATGCTTTAATGTTTCTCGCTGTTTCGGACCGGTAAAATTTGGTAAATATTCTTTCCCGATCCCCAAAAGAAATTCCGCACCCGTCATCTCCGATTTCCATAAATATCTTCCCTTCCTCTTTTTTCATGCGGAAGTAAACTCTCCCTTTTTTGCTTGTGTAGTCCAGAGCGTTGGAAATAAGTCCGCGACAAATAATTTTAAAAACCCGGGAATCAATTTTGACAGAGAGACTGCCTTCTAATTCTTTTTGAAAATGAATCTTTCTCTTTTTTATAATTTCTTCAAATTCTCGTTCTATTTTTTGAAACTCAAGCGCTAAATCGGTTTTTCTGGGAGAAAAAACAAACATTTCAAGATCTATCATGGTGGTATTTAAAAACACGTCCGTAATTTTAACCAGCTTTCTTACCGATTCGTATATTCTTCCGAGATACTCTTTTTGCTCTTCGTTAATTTTCCCGACATCTTCCCTTAAAAGAGAGAGGGAACACCAGTTTATCACCGAAAGCGGAGAGCGAAGCTGGTGGGAAGTAATGGAAATAAATTCCGATTTTATTTGATCAACTTCTTTTATCTCTGTAATATCTCTTGTGATACTAAGCACCGATTTAACTTCTCCGTCATTAAAAAATTCCGGGAGAAGAACGGTATAATAATATCTCTTTTCACCCTGTATTACCGCTTCACTGTAAAAAGTCTTTTTCTCTTTATTTTTAAAAACCGATAAAATGGCGTCTTTGAACGCTTTTGCCCGTTCTCCTCCCAAGTTAAGATCTTCGTCGGTTTTCCAAAAGAATTCCTTTTTAGGAATACCGAAAATCTGCTCTGCCGCCTTATTAACATATACGTACCGGCATTCTTCGTCAAAACGAGCGATTATATCGGGAGTATTGTCGGCAAGGTCTTGGAATCTTTTCTCTTGCTCTTCAAAAATCCTTTCTACTTTTTTCCTCGCTCTTATGTGCCGTATAAAGACAATGTCTGCTTCTTCCTTGTGGTATTTTATTTTCCGAACGTGGATTTCCACCGGTATTGTCTCACCGCTTTTTTTCCGGAGTTCCGCTTCATAAGGAAAGGTTTCTTCTTCTAAAACGCTTTCTTCTAAACTTTTTTTTGCCTTTTCCTTGTGCTCTTCGGCTACAAAATCTAGAAATTCTTCCCCGTTAATCTCTTCTGGTTTGCATCCTAAAATCTTTCCCGCATAAGGATTAGCATATTTGACGGATCCATCTTTTATTAGCATTATGGCGTCGTTTGCCTTTTCTACGATTGTTTTGTAATACGCTTCCATATGGTTTTTTAAGCACAACGCGCCCGCCTTATTTTCCCGATAATAAACGAGCGCATTCCGTTTTCTTCCTTTTTTTGCTCATCGTAAGCGTTTAAAATATGGCCCGGGCTTAGCCTGTCTTTTCCAATTACCAGCACCTCTCCGTTTGGAGGGATATCGGTAGTAATGCTTTTCGGCTCAACCCTGCGCCATCCTTCAATACTGGTCTCCGTTCGCGGATAATAAATCTCCAACTTTCTTTTTTTAAGAAAAGCTTCCGTGAGTATTTTTTCAATCTCCCGGAAATCCATTATTTGCTTTGTGGGCATTAAAAAATAACTTTACTGAGTTAATACCTTTCCCTCTCTGTCTATTTCTCCATTTCTGATTTTTGTGGATGATATGGGTTCTCCGTTCTGGGCAAACACAAAGTCAACTTCCACAATCTCTATCTCTCCTTTTCCGGCTTCCCTTCTTTCCGTATTAATTCTCTCCGCGCGGCTCCTGGTTTCCGGAGAGACAATAATGTAATTAAAATCCTCTTCAACGGCAAAGCCGACGGGGTCTTCAATTTTTTCCACTTCCGCCTCCGGAAGAAAATCCAGTAAATTTTTCTTCCTTTCCTCATACGTTTCAACTTCCTCTCCTTTCGTTTCTCGTGCCATTCTGTCGGAAGTAAGCCCTATCTTTACTCTTCCCAAAGAAGATGCTTTTTTTAGAAAATGTTCGTGGCCTTTATGGAAAGAGTCAAAGGTTCCTCCGGCAACTACTCTTGTTTCTTTTTCCATTTTTTTCTTTGCCGTTTATTTTTTCCCGGCAAAGGCTTAAGTTATCACTTTGTTTATTATAACTAAATTGATTGTGTTGTCACCTTTCTGTATAGTTAACACTCAAGGGTAACACTTTTTAACTTTTCTTCAGGCGTTAATCCGTTAATTGATAAGTGTATTCTTTGATAATTGTAATAATCAAGCCACTGATAAACAGTTTTCCATT
>PUMQ01000020.1 GCA_003551435.1 Candidatus Nealsoniibacteriota bacterium | reverse complement strand
GCGGAGAGGGAGGGATTCGAACCCTCAAGCCCGTTAGGGCGCGAGTTTAGCAAACTCGTGGAATAACCGTTATCCGACCTCTCCCGCGCGCTTATTATATCACTTTTCCCTAAAATATCTATACCTCTGCATGTTGACACCAGGTGTCGCCATGCAGAGTTGCAAAATTCGGAACTCCGTAAAAATTGCAATAATGCTGTAATTTAAGTATAATACTTCTGCGCTTTAAACAGCCGTCTCCGTAGTTTAATGGATAAAACGCAGCCTTGCGGAGGCTGTAATCGAGGTTCGAGTCCTCGCGGGGACACATTATCTTTCGTCATGAATTTCTCTACCCCCGTTTCTCAAATTCAAAATATAGGGCCGGTTTACCAAAAAAGGCTGGAAAAGCTGAAAGTAAAAACAGCCGGCGACCTCCTTTTCCACTTTCCTTACCGCTACGAGGATTTTTCAAAAAGAACATCCGTGTCTTCCATATTTCACGAAGGAAGATATACCGTTACGGGAGAAGTTTCAGCCATCTCCTCGGGAAGAACGGCCTACCGCCGCCTCTCTTATTCCAGAGCCACAGTAAAAGACTCTACCGGGGAGATAAAGGTTGTCTGGTTTAACCAGCCGTACCTCTCAAAAGCGATAAAAAAAGGAGAAAAAATTCTCATATCGGGAAAAGTAATTCGCACTAAGGAGGGGCTGCAGTTTGTAAATCCTTTCTACGAAAAATTTGAAAAAGAGTCCTCTTTGAGAAATAAGATTGTTCCTATTTACCCGGAGACGGGCGGAGTTTCTTCCAAATGGCTCAGTTTTATTATCAAATCCGTTTTAGAAAAGATAAAGATGAAAGAAACGCTCCCCCAAGAGATAGTAGAGAAAAATAAGCTTTACTCTTTTCCTAAAGCCTTGCAAGAGATACACCTTCCTTCTTCTCTTGCCTCCGCCAAGAAAGCACAAAAAAGAATTTCTTTTGAAAGGGTTTTTCTTTTGCAAGCATCCCTCTTAATTCAAAAAATATTCTTATCACAACAAAAGGGAGTTCCCGTTCCCTCTCAGGTAGAAAAAATACAAGACCTTGTTTCCGGGCTTCCGTTTCAATTGACACAAGCACAAAAAAAAGCCGCCTGGCAGATACTCAAAGACATGGAAAAAGAAACACCGATGAACCGTCTTTTGGAAGGAGATGTCGGCTCGGGAAAAACAATAGTGGCGGTAATTGCTGTTTTGGCGGTCATCAAAGCGGGATATCAAGCAACTTTAATGGCTCCCACCGAAGTTCTTGCCCGCCAACACTTTGACGAAATAGCAAAGCTCCTTTGGCGCTTTAAAATAGACGTCGGCCTTCTTACCGGAAAAAAAGACAAGCTCCGCTCAAAAAAGCTAAAAGGAGATACTGTGGAAATATCAAAGGAAAAACTGATTGAAAAAACAAAAAAAGGAGAGCTTTCCTTTCTAATAGGAACTCATGCTTTAATACAAGACAAGGTAAAATTCAAAAACCTCGCCCTTGTTATTCTGGATGAACAGCACCGCTTCGGGGTAAAGCAAAGAGCAAAACTGTGCCTTAAAGAGTCCTCCGGGATACCGCACCTTCTCTCTATGACCGCCACTCCCATTCCCCGAACACTGGCTCTCACCCTCTACGGAGATCTTTCACTGTCTGTAATAGACGAGATGCCCGAGGAAAGAAAGCCGATAATTACCAAGCTTGTTCCTCCCAAGAAAAGGGATGAGGCGTATAGTTTTATAAGAAAGGAGATAAAGGAAGGAAGACAGGCTTTTTTTATCTGTCCGCGAATAGAAGAGGCGGCAAACAAAGAAAATTCCGTTTGGGGAAATTTAAAGTCGGTAGAAGAAGAAAAAGAGCACCTCGCCAAGGAAATCTTCCCCGAGTTTAAGATAGAAATGCTGCACGGAAAAATGAAGTCCGCGGAAAAGGAAAAAATAATGAAGGATTTCAAGAATAAGAAAACGGATATCCTCGTTTCCACTTCGGTAGTAGAAGTAGGAGTTGATATAAGGAACGCCGGCATAATGGTTATTGAAGGAGCGGAAATGTTCGGCCTCGCCCAGCTTCACCAGTTCCGCGGAAGAGTGGGAAGAGGAGATTTTCAGTCTTACTGCTTTCTTTTTGCAAGCTCTTGGAGCGAGAAAATAAAAAAAAGACTGGAGGCGCTTCTTTCCTCCAAGTCAGGTTTTGATCTTGCGGAAAAAGATTTAGAACTGCGCGGACCGGGAGACTTTTTTGGAAAAAGGCAGTGGGGAATTCCCGACTTTACCATGGATGCGCTAAGAGACCGTTCTCTAGTAGAAAAGGCAAGAGAATCCGCCAAAGAAATTCTCTTAAAAGATTCTCAATTAAAAAACCACCCTTCTTTGAAAAAGAGAGTGGATTCCATAAGACAGAATCTTCACTTGGAGTAGTTGATTTGTGACCCCAACCGGATTTGAACCGGTGTTACCAGGATGAAAACCTGGCGTCCTAAGCCAGACTAGACGATGGGGCCATACTATCACGCTTCGCGTGTAATTTTAAATTTCAAATTTTAAATTTCAAATGACAAGGTATATCTCTGCGCTTCGCGTGTAATTTTAAATTTCAAATTTTAAATTTCAAATGACAAGGTATATCTCTGCGCTTCGCGCGTAATTTCTCGTTCTCCCTGTTTTCACAAGCGGTATTTTAGTATAAAATACGGAAATAATCAAGAGAAATTATTGCTTAACCGCGGTTTTGCAAAAGCTAAACAAGACTTTTTATGATTATTTTAGCCATTGAAACTTCCTGCGACGACACTGGAGTGGCCGTTGTAGAAAAAGAAAAAGGTAGGGTAAAGGTGCTGGGAAGCGCTCTTTCTTCACAGACAGAAATACATAAAAAATGGGGAGGCGTTTACCCTACGGAAGCAAAAAGAGAACACCAGAAAAATCTTATTCCGGTAATGAAAAAAGCTTTAAAAAAAGCTTCTCTCTTGGAAAAAGGAATCACAAGCAATTCTAAAGAAATTGGGAAAATTCTTTCAAGAGAGTCCTTTCTGCTTAAAGAAACAGAAAATTTTTTAAAGAAAAATAAAATAAAGAAAATAGATGCCGTTGCCGTTACCACCGGTCCCGGACTTGAGCCGTGTCTTTGGGTAGGAGTAAATTTTGCCAAAGCGCTTTCCCTTTGTCTTGACGTTCCCCTTATCCCGATAAACCACATCAAAGCACACCTCTTCTTTTTTCTTTTTGAAAAAGAAAAAATTAAATTTCCGGCAGTGGCGCTTGTCGCCAGCGGAGGGCATACCGAGCTTGTTCTTGCAAACTCTTTTTCTTCTTTTGAGCTTATCGGGAAAACGAGAGACGACGCCGCCGGGGAATGTTTTGACAAAGCGGCTCGCATTTTGGGATTGGGATACCCGGGAGGACCAGCCATAGCTCGGCAAGCCGAGTTATGGAAATCCGAAATCCAAAATCCAAAATTCGAAATTAACTTGCCTCGCCCGATGATGTATAGTAAAAACTACGATTTCAGCTTTTCCGGACTAAAAACGGCTGTCCTTTATGACTTTCTTTCCCGGAACGAGAGAACAAAAAAAAGCAAGAAATACAAAGCGGAGATGGCAAAAGAAATAGAGGAAGCAATAACCGATGTCCTTGTTTTTAAGCTCAAAAAAGCAGTAAAAGAATACAGAGCTAAAACAATCATTTTAGGAGGAGGGGTAACCGCCAACAAAACACTACAGAAAAAAGTAAAAAAAATGGAAAAAGAGTTTCCGGGAATTGAAGTACTCCTCCCTTCCATACGACTCGCCACGGATAATGCGGAGATTGTCGGGGCAGCAGCAGCTCTGGAAAAGCCGGCAAAAGACTCTCAAAAAATAGAAGCGAATGCAAATATAAAAATTTATGATAAAATGCGGTAACATGAAAAACCTAGCGAAAAATTACGATCCTAGAAAAGTGGAAAAAAGAATTTATTCAAAGTGGGAAAAAAGCGGTTTTTTTAATCCCGATGTGTGTCTTGAAAGAAAAAAGACCACTCCCAGAGCTCCTTATTTCTCAATGGTCCTTCCTCCGCCAAACGTAACCGGCGTTTTGCATATCGGACACGCTCTGGGAATCACCACGGAAGATATTCTGACCCGTTTTTACCGAATGAAAGGGCGTCGCACCCTCTGGATTCCCGGCACGGACCACGCGGCAATCGCTACCCAATCGAAAGTGGAAGCACTTCTTGAAAAGCAAGAAAAGAAAAACCGGCATGATTTGGGGAGAAGAGAATTTTTAAAGAGAGTTAACCGCTTTGCCGCTGAAAGCCGAAGCACTATTTTAGGACAGCTTAAAAAAATGGGAGCTTCTTTGGACTGGAGCAGAGAGGCTTATACCCTAGATAAAGAAAGAAATAAAGCCGTCGCTACCGCTTTTAAAAAGCTCTACGACCTTGGCCTTATTTACAGAGGAGTAAGAATTGTCAACTGGGACCCTAAGGGGCAGACCACCGTTTCGGACGACGAAGTAAACCACGAAGAAACCGAAGGGGTCCTTTACACTTTTTACTATGAGAAAGGTTTTCCTATTCCAATTGCCACTACAAGACCGGAAACAAAGCTGGGAGATACGGCCATTGCCGTAAATCCGAAAGACGGACGCTATAAAAAGTATATCGGGAAAAAATTCTCGGTAAATTTCGTAGGCACCCCTCTTATTATAAAAGTTGTCGGCGACAAAGCCGTTAATCCAAGTTTCGGAACCGGCGCCTTGGGGGTGACTCCGGCTCACAGCCTTGCTGATTGGGGAATCGCCAAACGCCACAACCTTGAAACAAAACAGGTTATAAACGAGTACGGAAAAATTAACGAAAACTACCCTCCCTTTTCCGGAAAAAAGGCAAAAGAAGCAAGAAAAGAGATTGTTGAAAGACTTAAAAAAGAAAACCTTCTTCTCCGAGAAGAGAAGATAAAGCAAAGCATCGCTAAAGCGGAACGGACAGGAGGAATTATTGAGCCTCTCCCCAAGCTGCAGTGGTTTATTGATGTAGACAAAGAGTTTTCTTTTCCTTACTCCACTCTTTCTTTCGTAAAAAAGGGGGAGAAAACCACCCTTAAAAAACTAATGTCTCTTTCCGTAAAGAAAGGGTGGATAAGCATTGTTCCCAAAAGATTTGAAAAGACATACTTCCACTGGATTGAAAACCTGCACGACTGGTGCATAAGCAGGCAAATATGGTTCGGACACCGAATTCCCGTTTACTACCGTAAACAAAAACCACAAACCGAAGATCATAATCAAGCCGATAATATACATGTAGGAGAAAGTCCGCCGGAAAAAGAAGGGTGGAAGCAAGATCCCGATACTTTGGATACCTGGTTTTCTTCCGGTCTTTGGACTTTTTCCACCCTCGGGTGGCCCGAAAAAACAAAAGATCTAAAAAACTATCATCCGACAACCGTCCTTGCAACCGGGTACGATATTCTTTTCTTCTGGGTGGCAAGAATGATTCTAATGACCACCACCCTTAAGGGAGAAATTCCCTTCCACTGCGTATATCTTCACGGAATAGTCCGGGACGAAAAGGGTCAAAAAATGAGTAAGTCGCTGGGAAACGCCCTGGACCCGGTAAATTTGGCGGAAAAATACGGGACGGATGCTCTCCGCATGTCTCTTATCATGGGTTCCGCTCCGGGAAACGATGTAAAAATGTCCGAGTCGAAAATCAAAGCACAAAAACACTTTGCAAATAAGATATGGAACGCTTCTCGCTTTGTTCTTTCCATTTTGCCCGAAAATAAAAAAGAATTGGAAAAAATCACTTCCAAAAACACACCCCTCCTTGGAAAAGATTCTCTCTCTTATAAAAATTTTTCAAAACACGTAAAAGAAGTTTCCAAAGACATAGAAAATTTCCGCCTCTATCTGGCGGCAGAAAAGTTATACCATTACTTCTGGCACACCTTTGCCGATGTTATAATTGAGGAAAGCAAGCAAAGTATCCATGAAGGAAGAGAAGAAGAGCGCCTTTCCGCCTCCCGGAATCTCTACCTTCAGCTAATCGAGCAGCTTAAACTCCTTCATCCGTTCATGCCTTTCTTAACAGAAGAGATATGGGCTATCCTTCCCAAAAGCCCCGGAAGCGAAGAGTTTCTTTTAATAGAAAAATGGCCGCAGTAAAAAATTTTGACATGTGACAGCGGCCAGTTGTCAATTGTCAATGGTTAATAGTTATCTTGTATGCTTTATTTCTCCCTTTTTGTTTTCGCCGTTCTCCCAAGTTTTGTCTGGCTTCTTTATTTTCTAAAAAAAGATGTCCATCCGGAACCAAAAAGAGTAGTCGCTTACGTCTTTTCTATGGGAGCTCTTTTGGGAGTCGCGGGATATTTCTTTCAGATAAATGTTTTTTCTTTTTTCGCCAAGATGCCGGAATATGTATACTTTTCTCCCATTTTCTTTCTTCTTTTTCAAAAATTTATTATTATCGCTTTTTCCGAAGAGTTTTTAAAGTATTTGGCTTTTTTCTTTACCGTTAAGCGCCACACCGAACTTGACGAACCGATGGACATTATTATTTACATGATAACGGCAGCCATGGGTTTTGCCGCTTTGGAAAATTTTCTTCTTCTTTTTTCTGCCGATACTACCGCCTTGGGAATGTTTAAAATATCTGTTCTGCGCTTTATAAGCGCCACCTTCTTTCACGCCCTCGCCTCGGGAATTCTGGGAGTTTTCCTGATCTACGGATACAGGTTTTTAAACAAATTTTTTATTTTCTCGGGATTTTTAGTTGTCACCCTGTTTCACGGAACTTACAATATTTTAGCGATGCGAATAGAAGACCCCCTCGCTTTTTTTCTTATTATAACTCTCCTTGTTTCCCTTTCCTTAATTCTCTCTTTCGGAATAAGCAAGGCAAAAGAGATAAAAAGTGTTTCCTTTCCTAGATAGGCATTTGTGTTTTCCCTTCAAAAGTGGTATTTTAAAGCTGTAAACAAAATTTAAAAATATGAAAAAAGAAAACAATCCATCCGATAAAAAAGAAAAAGAGTGGGAAACGGAACCTCTTGAAAACGACACGAAAGAGGAAAAAAAAGAAAAGGAACAGCCCGCCCCTTCAAAAGAGAAAGCGTGGCTTAAAAAAGAAGGAATCCTTGCTATAGACGTTTATGAAACAGAAGAGGAGATCGTTATCCAAGCACCGATTGCCGGCATAAAAAAGGATGACTTGGAAATTATTACCGAAAAAGACATGGTTATTGTAAAAGGAAAAAGAGAAAGGCCGGAGAAAAGAGAGATTAAAGGTTTTTACACTCAAGAATGCTTTTTCGGAAACTTTCGCAGAGAGGTAATCCTTCCCGAAGAAACGGACCCCTCGCGAATTCAGGCGGATATAAAAGAAGGAATACTTGTAATAAAAGCCCCCAAAATAGAGAGGGAGAAAAAAAGAAAGATAGACATTTAACAGTTTACGATTACGAAGGTCCGACCTCTGCAATTCTGCGAAGGTCGGACCTTTGTATTTTGTATCGGAAACCCGGCCTCCGATAATTACCTCCGATAATTAAAGTGGTGCCCTCGGGAGGATTTGAACCTCCACCCCTTGCGGGACATGGTCCTAAACCATGCGCGTCTGCCAATTCCGCCACGAGGGCTTTGAAGAGCCCTTCTCTATTATACACAAAACACCCCGGAACAAAACCCGAGGTGTTGTTTTTTCCTTTGATTTTAAGCTAAGCTCCCCGAAGAAAGTTTTCGATTAAAAGCATAATACCTCCGGAAAGAAGCATTACTATGATACCAACTAGCGACCACTTCACCATATCCTTCGCCTTGTTAATTTTTGTCTCCTCTCCACCGGCAGTAACAAAATTAAAACCGGCATAAAGAAGGAGAAGCACAACCAGGATTCCCAAAATAGTCCATACGTAATTTAGTATCCTGTTTAGGAGCTGAATCACTTGTTCGGGGTGGGTTATAAGCTCCGGTGGTTGGGCAAACAGAAATACGGGAGAAGCCAATAACACTATTAGAGAAATTAAAAGAAGTTTTTTCATTTTTTATCTCACTCTGTTAAAACTTTTGACGTGCCACAAAGTGTTCCGTTTGGCAAAATTTTAACAAAGGTTTGTTTTCTCCACGACCTTTCGTTTTTTTTACGCTTTATTGATAATACTATATATTGAAAAGGAGTCAACGCTTTTACGTCTCAAGAAAGCTTTCTATCAGAGAAACCATTCCCGCAGACAAAAGGGCAACCACCACTCCTATGACTCCGTACAAAACCATTCTGTGCGCCCTGGAGACTTTGTCGGGATTTCCAGCTGAAGTAAAGTAGAAAAAACCGGCGGCAAGAAAAGCTATTACGGTGGCTATCAGAAAAACTCTCCAAAGCCAGTTTGTTATGTTTTGCAGTATCCGAATAACATCATCTCCCGACTCGATGGCAAGAACTGTAAAGGGGAGCAAAAGCAGAATGGCAATAAAAAATATTTTGTAATTTATCTTTTTTCCCATAAAATATGTTTTTTACGCTCCAAAAAAGTTTAGAATAAATACCACGTCTTCCACCCCCATAATGTCTTTAATAACAGCGGTAATACCGTTAGCGATGAGTATAATAACAAGCCCAATCACCGCCCACTTTATGAGATTGGTAGCCGTCTTTGCTTTTTCCGGATCACCTCCTGCAAAATAATACATCAGTCCGGCGGTTATAAAAATAATGGGAGCGATTATAAGAGCGACGTTCCTTATAAAGCTTACCACGGCGTGGATGAGCTCTGGGAAAGTGCCGTATCTGAGGGGGTTTGGAATAGTAACTGCATCGGAAACAAAAACAGGAACTATTAGAAGAAAAAGTAAAAATAATATTGTGAGTCCGCTTTTATTTTTTTTCATAAAGTATTGCGAAGTGGGAATCACCCGCATCAAATTTTTTAATAGAAAGAAATCCTTTTTCTTTTATTTTTTCATTGATTAACTCTTCGGCAACATCTTCTTTTATGGACCAATCAACAACAAGCAAGCGGCCTTTCTTCTTTAAAACTCTCCGTGCCTCGCTTATGACCGCATCTTTGTCTTCTGTTTGAAAAAGAAGATTGGACATAATGACCAGATCAAAGTAATCACTGTGAAGAGGCGTTCCTCTTTCCAGATCACACTCCAACAAGCGAATATTGTAAACCTTTTCCATCTCCGCACTGCTTCTTAGAGCGGAAAGAGCTTCTTTTAAAACGTCCAGTGCATATATTTTCCCACTTTTTATTTTTTTTGCAAGGGGAATAACCCATCCGCCCGATCCACACCCGAAATCGGCAATATTCATCTCTTCTTCAAGAGGAAGCTCTTCTATGATTTTTTTGGGATTTAAGAAATCGCTCATATCGATTTATATGGCTCATGACTTCCTTGGTTGTCGGTCATTGGCCATTTGTCATTGGTTATTTGTTAAATGCATATCACGGATGCCAGTTTGTCTTCCTTGTCCAGTTTCATCAGTCTCACTCCTTGGGTTACCCGGGACTGCTCGGGAACGTTCTCAAGCTTCATCCGGATAACCTTCCCTTTTCGGGAAATAGCAATAAGGTCGCCTTCTTCTATAATAACCCTTATTGAAATAATCTCTCCTACTTTTTCGGTATTTTTTACCGTCTTTACTCCTACTCCTCCTCTCTTTTGCGGACGGTAGTTTTTTACCCTTATTTTTTTCCCGTACCCGTTTTCTGTCATAAGAAAAAGGAATGCTTTTTTGAGATCTTCTTTCCCAATTACCGCCACATCGGCAACCGTATCTCCTTTCTTTAGGCTAACACCCTTCACCCCCGCCGCCGGCCTGCCCATTTTTCGTACATCTTTCTCGTTAAAGCGGATAAGCTGCCCTTTTTTTGTGGCAATAGATATCTCGTCCGTTCCGGAAGTTTTTCTCACCCGGCAAACTTCGTCTCCTTTGCGCAGGGTAATAGCAATAAGTCCCGAACGGCGAATGTTATCAAATTCTTTAAGCGGTGTTTTTTTGATGATTCCCTTTTTTGTGGCAATTACCAGGTTTTTACCTCCTTCCGCCTCCTTATTTTCAAGCGGAATAACCGTCATCACCTTCTCTTCGGAGGATATTTCCAAAAAATTCATTAACCCCCTTCCTCTTGTCGCCCTAGCGCCTTCCGGCACTTGGTATACCGGAACGCGGAACACCTTTCCGCTATCTGTAAAAAACAGAAGGAAATCATGAGTCATCGCTTCAATAAAGTGATCGACAACATCATCCTGGCCCGTTTTCATTCCCAACATTCCTTTCCCTCCTCTTTGTTGGGCTTTATAGGTCGCCGGATTAACTCTCTTTATGTACCCCCCTTGGGTAATGGTTACTATTGTCGGCTCTTGAGGGATAAGGTCTAAATCCTCCGTCTTTCTTAGCCCTTCCTCGCGAACCGTCGTTCTTCTCTCGTCTCCGAACACCTCCTTCATTTCCAGAAGCTCTTTTTTTACTACCTCGTCAATCTTCTTTTTGCTCTTTAAAATAGCGGTAAGCTCTTTTATGAGAGCTTTTTTTTCTTTAAGCTCTTTTTCTATCTCCTCTCTTTCCATTTTTGCCAGTTTCTGAAGGCGCATCTCTAAAATAGCTACCGCTTGAATCTTGGTAAAGCTGAATTTCTTTTTTAGGTTCTTTTCCGCATCATCCCGGCTGGCAGACTTTTTAATGGTCTTTATTACTTCGTCTATGTGAGAAAGCGCTTTGTGCAACCCTTCAAGGATGTGCTCCCTTTCTTTTGCTTTTTCCAAATCAAATTTTGTTCTTCGGGTTACCACACTCTTGCGGTGGTCTACATAGTAACTCAAAAGCTCAGCCAAACCCATTACTCGTGGCTGGACCCCGTCAACAAGAGCAATCATATTAAGATGGAATGTATCCTGAAGAGAGGAGAAAGTGTAAAGGCGGTTGAGAATCTTTCTCGGATAAGCTCCCGCTTTGAGCTCAAGAACAATACGCATCCCTTCTCTGTCCGACTCATCCCTGATATCTTTCACTCCGTCCAGCTTTTTCTTTTGAACAAGAAGAGCGAAGTCTTCCACCAGCTTGGCTTTCCTGACGCGGTAGGGTATTTCGGTAATAATAATCTGTGTTTTCTTTTTATCTTCAGTAATCTCCGCTTTTCCCCTAACGGTGATTGAGCCCTTTCCTTGAGAGTAAGCGGCAATAATTTCTTCCTTATTGTATATCTCTCCTCCGGTGGGAAAATCAGGCCCTTTTACGAACTGGAAAAGGTCTTCCGTATCCGCCTTCGGATTGTCAATAAGGTAAGTTGTGGCATCAATAATCTCCCCTATATTGTGCGGAGGTATGTTGGTAGCCATCCCGACCGCTATACCCAAAGAACCGTTAAGCAAGAGCTGAGGCACAGGAGAAGGAAGCACAGTGGGCTCTTTTCTTGTCCCGTCGTAGTTCACAATAAAATCCACTGTATCTTTGTGGATATCATTTAGCATTGCCTCTCCTATTTTACTCAAACGGGCTTCCGAGTAACGCATCGCACTCGGGGGGTCGCCATCGACCGAACCAAAGTTGCCTTGGCCTTGAACAAGAGGATAACGCATGGAAAAATCTTGCGCCATAATCACCAGCGAGTTGTAGACCGCCATATCCCCGTGGGGATGATAGCGGGCAAGACACGATCCCACCACGCTTGCCGACTTTCTATACTTCCCTCCGTGTACTATCCCGTCTTCTCTCATCGCATAGAGAATTCTCCGATGAACCGGCTTTAACCCGTCCCGAACATCCGGAAGGGCTCTTCCGACTATAACGGACATAGCGTAATCAATATACGACTCGCTCATCTCCTCTACTATGTCCCGCTGCTTTACGTAACCTATGCTCGTAGCCGCGTCCTGTTCTGCAGGAGAGTTTGGCTTTTTGCCGGAAATATTTTTTTTGTCGTTACTCTTTTTTTTGGCCATTTTCTTCTTTAAGTAATTCTTCTTCCTTTGTTTCTTCTTTCTTTTCTTTAAATAAGGATTCCGCCTCTTCTTGGGTCAATTCTCCTTCTTCTATCATCTTTTCAACCGTTTTTTCCAGATCAAGCGCTTCGGAAACGCCTTCTTTGGCGCTTTGATAGGTTTTTATCATCTCTTCCTGCCTTTCTCTTATTTCAGAAGTGATGTCGCTCTCCTCGGGAAAGAAAAATCCTTTGAAATTTGCTTCTCTTGTTTTCTCCACCGCCGAGAAAATTTGGAAAGTAACAAGCAAAAGGGCTATTACCCCTGTCACCGTGTAAAGAATTATTTTGCGCTTTCCAAGCGGAAGGCTTTGTAACTTCTTAATCATTTTAACCTTTCAGGCGTTCTTGGATTGGGGAGAAAGGGGAACAACCCTCATTTCTCCCGTAGTAAGATTTTTCTTTTGAACAACAATTTTTTCTTCGGGAACGGCTTTTTTTTCTCCGATTGCTTTTAAGAAGTGTCCTAAATCACTCAACTTAACTTTTAATCCGGGTATTTGGTAATGCATGGGAATAACTATTCTCGGCTCTACTTGAGATATTATTTTTGTCGCTTCTTGAGAGTTTATGGTATAAACCCCTCCCACGGGAATCATAAGTACGTCTATCTCCCCGATATCCTTGAGTTGCTCATCGGTAAGCTCATCTTGCCCGAAATCACCCAGATGACACACCCTAACATCTTCCGACTCAATAGTGTAAATCGTATTTTTCCCTCTCTCTTTCCCCTTTTTCTTGTCATGAAAAGAGGGAATTCCCTGCATAAAAATGCCTCGGAGCTCGTACTCTCCGGGAGAATCAATTACAAAAGTGTCTTTTTTTGCAACTTCCCTGTTGTTGTGGTCGGCGTGTTCGTGAGTAATTAAAAGAATGTCCACCTCCTGCTTGGGAAGTTTTAATCCCACTTCTTTTCCAAAAGGGTCTATCATTAAAGAAGACCGCTGATGCGACTTCTTTTGTCCTTGGAAAACAATTTTAAAGCAAGATTGGCCGTACCAAGTAATATGCATTTCTTTTATTTTACACGATTACACCTCCTTGTTGTCTACCGAATTTTACCACGTCTATTGCAAAAAGCAAGAAATTATGTAAAATATGGGGGCTATGAAACAACAACTAAAAGAAAAAAACTTGCTTGAAATTCCCAAAGAAGGGGAAATTGTAGAAGCAAAGGTAGCGGGAAAAGGACGCGCTGCTGCTTTTGTTGACCTTGGTTCTTTCGGAACCGGAATAATTTACGGAAGAGAGTTTCAAGCGGTAAAAGACGAGCTTAAGGACCTTAAACAAGGAGATCCCATTACTGTAAAAATTGTTTCGCTTGATTCGGAAGACGGGTACGTGGAGTGTTCCCGAATACAGGCGAAAAAGGATATGGCTTGGGAAACGCTTGAAAAGCAAAAAGAAAATAACGAGACAATTACCGTGAAAATAGAAGGGGCCAACAAAGGAGGGCTTCTTTCTAAAATATCGGGAATACCTTCCTTTATTCCCTCTTCCCAGCTCTCTTCGGAAAACTATCCGCGAGTGGAAGGAGGCGATTCGGCAAAGGTATTAAAAGAGCTTCAGAAATTTATAGGAAAGGAGATGAACGTCCGCATTCTTGACCTCTCCAAGGAGGGAGAAAAAATCATTCTTTCGGAAAAGGCAAAAGAGGAAGAAAAAAGTGAAGTTCCCATCGGTGACTACAAGGAAGGGGATGTTGTTGAGGGAGAGGTAACGGGAATTGTGGACTTCGGGGCCTTCATACGTTTCGGAGAAGGAATTGAAGGACTTATCCACATATCGGAAATGGACTGGAGTTTGGTGGAGAGCCCTCACGATATCTTGAAAGAAGAAGAGAAAGTAAAAGCGAAGATAATAAAAATAGAAAACGGCAAAATTTTTCTTTCTTTGAAAGCGTTAAAAAAAGACCCCTGGAAAGAGGTGGAAAAAAACTATAAAGAGGGGGACGTAATTAAGGGTGCCGTCTCTAAATTTATGTCTTTCGGAGCTTTTGTGGAGATTAAAGGAGGCATTCAAGGACTGTGCCATATTTCCGAGTTCCAGACCAGAGAAAAAATGGAAGAGAAACTTGAGATAGAAAAAACATACGATTTTAAAATTCTCGCTATCAACGCTTCCGAACATCGTCTCAGCTTAAGATTAATTGAGAAGTAAGCTAAAACACTCCCAGCTCCCTGTAGCTCAACAGGATAGAGCTCCGCACTCCTAATGCGAAGATGCAGGTTCGAGTCCTGCCGGGGAGACAACATTCCATAAAAATACCCGGGGATTGCCCCTCGGGTATTTTTTTGCGTTTTTCTGGTGGGCGACGGGGCTCGAACCCGCAAAAAATTCCTCCGCGACCACAACGCGGTGCTCTACCAATTGAGCTACGCCCACCATGTTCACTCAAGAAACACTTTCTCCATGAACATGAACTAACCAGTGACAATTATAGCACAACCACGTAAGATTAGAAAGATCATTGTTAGCCTGATCACCATCTAGATGATGTATAAGTAGAATTCTCTTATCATCTCTTCCGCATTTACGACAAATTGGATCTTTGTTGCCCTTTAAAATCAACTTCCTGTTAACATATTTCCCACTCTTCCAGCTAGGATGCTCTGGACCATATCTGTTATTAAGCTTGCTTATCATACACTTTTTAGAACAAAAGTAAGTTTTACTTTTTGAAAGTTTAAGTTGTCTCGGTTTTCTCCATACAGTTTTTTCACAAACGAAACAATCAACAAATCTTCCTTTTCGTTGCGCTTTATGTGCGCATTCAGTAGAGCAGTATTTACCAATTCCTTTCCGTAGCCAGTTTGGTCTTGCATAAAAGGGAGTAGAACAGTATTTGCATATCGTATTAGGTTTTGGCATGTTACGAGACAGAAACGTTATGTAAATGAACAAGCCTGTGACAATTCATACACAACCACATCAAATTATCAGCCTCATTGTTTTCTCTATTGCTGTCTATATGATGAACTTGTAAAACCCTTCTATCTTTTTCATTGCATAATTTACATGCAACCGGTATACCAGTTTTCAACAATTTTCTTCTGTTATATGAATTAGAGCCGCCTGTCCAAAGAGCATGATTTTTCCCAGAATAGAATTTGTTCCGCCACACTGTCTGACATGATTTATCACAAAAAAACCTTCCGCTTTTAGAGGCCTCTACCTCGGCCGGTACTCTCCAGATTCTTTTTCCGCATGTATCACATTTTACAAACTTGCCTTTTCTCTGCGCTTCATCGCGGCATTTTTTAGAACAATGCCTGCCCCAACCTCGCTGTACAAGCCAGTTTCTTGTCTCAAACCTCTTCCCACATACTTTACACGAAGTTATAACCATTACTCAATTCTATCACGAAATATAGAAAAAGGGAAGAGCGAAGGAATTCGCCACAAATGGGTGCTCTGTCTTGTTAGTATGAGATAGTCATGAGCGGTGCAGGGTCAGACCCTGCACAGGAAGTAGTGCCCTTGGGAGGGCTCGAACCTCCAACCTTGACCTTAGAAGGGTCCTGCTCTATCCTGTTGAGCTACAAGGGCTTGCCACATATTATAATAAAATAAGCAAATACAGTCAATTTCATTGCATAAAAATATGAAGGGGGTTGCTCCCTTCACCTTTTTGTGGAGTAAGGTTTGTGAGGTCAGGCCTTGCAAAATCTCGTAAATCCGGGCACCCTTTAAAAATACCTTTTTTTATGCTATATTTCCAGCGCTATGAAAAAAAATACAAAATCTTTCAGTAAAAATATAGCTTCTTTTGTTCTTCTGCTTCTTGCGGTAGTTGTTTTATTCGGGATAATAGCTTCCGATATCTTCCGAGAAGTGGAAGAAATTTCCCTTCCCCGCTTAGCGGAAAAAGTAAACGAAGAAAAGGTAGAACAGATAACTGTTATTGGAGCGAATATTGAGGTTGTTTTGGAAGACGAACGCGTGGCAACAGCTAAAAAGGAACCTGATGTTTCCTTGTTTGAATCGCTTACCCACTGGGGGGCGGAACCCGAACAGATAAGAAAAGTGGATATTAATTTTAGAGAAGAGCCGGATTGGTCTTTCGTTTTAACACTTGCCATTATCGCTCTGCCCCTACTTTTTCTTCTTTTTATCTTCCGTTCCATTTTCAAGCAAGCGAAAGGAGGGGCGATGCAGGCTTTTGATTTTTCAAAGGCAAAAGCACGGGTTTTCGGAGAAGAAGGAACTCCGAAATCGGGAGTAACTTTCAACGATGTGGCAGGATTGGAAGAAGTAAAAGAGGAGTTAAAGGAAGTGGTTGAATTTTTGAAGAATCCTTCAAAGTTTTTAAAGCTGGGAGCGCGCATACCGAAAGGCGTTTTGCTAATGGGAGGTCCCGGAACCGGAAAAACGCTGCTTGCACGCGCAGTGGCCGGAGAGGCGAATGTTCCTTTCTTTGAGATTTCCGGATCGGAATTTATCGAAATGTTTGTCGGTGTAGGAAGTGGAAGAGTAAGGGATCTTTTTTCCAACGCCAAAAAAAGACAGCCCTGCATTGTCTATATAGACGAACTGGACGCCATTGGAAGAGCAAGGGGAACCGGGCTTGGGGGAGGACACGACGAAAGAGAGCAAACACTTAATCAGATACTTTCGGAAATGGACGGATTCCAGCAAGACACAAAAATAGTGGTTTTGGCGAGTACAAACCGTCCCGATGTTTTGGATTCCGCTCTTCTCCGCCCCGGAAGATTTGACCGGAAAATAACGCTTGATTCCCCCAATAAGAAATCAAGGGAAAGCGTTTTAAGAATACACGTTAAGGGGAAGCCTCTTGCTCCGGATGTGGATCTTAAAGAAGTAGCAGAGCGGACTCCCGGCTTTTCGGGAGCGGATCTTTCCAATTTGGCAAACGAGGCAGCTCTTCTTGCCGCAAGAAAAAACAAAACAAAAACAAGCCAGCTTGAGTTTCTGGAAGCAATTGAAAAAGTTCTTCTTGGGCCCGAGAGAAAAAGCCACGCAATGAGTGACAAAGAAAAAGAGCTAGGAGCTTATCATGAGGCGGGCCACGCTGTGGTTTCTTCTTTTATTCCCCATGCCGAGCCGGTAAGAAAAATATCCATTGTTGCCCGCGGACAGGCGGGAGGATATACTATTAAAATTCCTTCGGAAGAAAACAGAATTAAGAGAAAGTCCGAATTTATCTCCGAAATGGCCGTCTTACTGGGTGGATACGTTTCGGAAAAAAAGATATTCGGAGAAGTTTCCACCGGAGCGGTAAATGATCTGGAAAGAGCATCCGCCTACGCGCGGAAACTGGTGAAAGAGTTCGGGATGTCTTCTTTAGGGCCGGTCCACTTCAGAGGAGAAAGAGAACATGTTTTTCTGGGAAGAGAAATCGCAGAAGAAAAAAATTACTCTGAAGAAACAGCCGCCAAGATAGACCGCGAAGTTATGCTTTTTATTAAAGAAGCCGTCAAGCAAGCCGAGGAAATAGTTAAAAAAAGAAAAAAATTGCTGGAAAAAGTGGCTCAAACCCTAATAGAGAAAGAGACCTTGGAGAGAGAGGAGTACGAAAAAATCATCGGAAAAGAAGCAAAGAAAGAGAAAAAGGGAAAGAAAAAATAGAAAAAATCTTTTTCATGTGTTATAATATCCCTTGCTTGATAAAGGGCGCATAGCTCAATCGGCAGAGCGCGAAGCTTATATCTTCGTGGTTTCCAGGTTCGAGTCCTGGTGCGCCCAATTCTACAAGGGCTCGTAGCTCAGTTGGCTAGAGCGTCTGCTCGACACGCAGAAGGTCAGAGGTTCAAGTCCTCTCGAGCCCACCGCTATGATGGAAGTAATTTATAAAGACCAAGATATTATTGCTGTAAACAAGCCCCCGGGACTTGTTGTTTTTTCCGAAAAAGAAGAAATAGAAAGCGTCGCCAGTTTGTTAATAGGACGCTTCCCAGAACTTGAAAAAGTAAGCGGGGAAAGAAAAGGAGCAGTTCACCGGCTAGATAAAGATACTTCCGGCGTTGTTCTTTTCGCCAGAAACAAAAAAACCTTGCTTTTTCTTCAAAGAGAGTTGTTCGAACGCCGTGCGGAAAAAAAATACATTGCTCTTGTTTTCAAGAGAGTAAAAGATAATGAAAAAGAAATACGGACATCTATCGTCCGCTCCCCCAAAGACAGAAAAAAACAAAAGGCGGAAGCAGAAAATGAGAAGGGCCGGGAAGCGATAACTTTTTTTAGAGTAATCAAAAGATTTGCCAATCACACTTTGCTGGAAGTGTTCCCGAAAACAGGGAGAAAGCACCAGATAAGGTGCCATCTTTCTTTTATAGGACACCCGGTCGCAGGAGACAAGCTCTATCGCTTCAAAGACCAAAAAGATCCGGAAGGATTAGAGAGGCAATTTTTGCACGCAGAAACGATAAGGATCAAAACACATCAGGGAGAAAAAACTTTCCGTGCCGACCTTCCTTCTGATCTGAGAGTTGTTTTAGATAAGCTCTCTACCGTCGAAAATTAATAAATAAAATAATATTATGTCTGTAAAACTGGAAGAATATAAAAAAGAAAAGGAAAAAAAAGATATTCCCCAAATTGAAACCGGGAATACTGTGCGAGTTGTCCAGAATATAAACGGGAAAAAGCAGTCTTTTGAAGGGCTTGTTATTGCCAAAAAGCACGGGAAGGGTCTTTCAGGAACAATTACTGTAAGAAAGGTTATCGACAAAGTGGGAGTAGAAAAGGTCTTTCCCCTGCACTCTCCGACAATTGAAAAAATTGAGGTAGTTAAAGGAGGAAAAATAAGGAAGGCCAAGGCTTACTACATCAGAGAAAAAACAAAGAGGGTTGCCCGAAAAAAAATAAAGTAACAAGGGCGCGGGTGGCGGAACAGGTAGACGCGCTACGTTGAGGTCGTAGTGCCCATTTTAGGGCTTGGAGGTTCGAGTCCTCTCCCGCGCACACATCCAGTGCTGCACACAGTAAAAAAATAAGGACGGTTAGCTCAATTGGCAGAGCATCTCGCTTACATCGAGAAGGTCGCAGGTTCGAGTCCTGCACCGTCCACAAAAATTTAAACATTTACTTACAAAATATCTTGCCTTATAATAAGTCTAAGCCGCGGTAGCTTCCTCCTTTGCCCTCATTCTCATTCGGGCTACGGAAGGACAAGCAGCGTGAAATCGTTGTTGCTTGCTCTTCCGAAGCTTTAATGAATGATTAAAGCGTAGGAGAGCCGCGGTAGCTCAGTGGTAGAGCACTTCTCTGAAAAAGAAGGGGTCGTCGGTTCAATTCCGACCCGCGGCACTAATTGACCAATGACAAATAACCAATGACAGATGGCCAATAAAAGTCATAGTCGTGGGTTACAGGTTATAAGTTGTTTATGTGCGGGAGTAGCTCAACGGCGGAGCGTTTGCTTGCCATGCAAAAGGTTGCGGGTTCAAATCCCGTCTCCCGCTCCAAAAAACTTCGGAAAACACCAAAAACCCTTGACTTATTTTTCGTTTCGTGATAAGATACGAAAATCTCCCTTGAAAGCGGGAGTTTTTTATTGGACGTACAAATTAAAACTAAATACTGTTTATGACTAAACAAAGTAGTTCTTCCGATGATGGTAGTCTTAACATTGCCTTCTTCTCGGTACTGTTTGTCGCCTTTTCTCTCCTCTTTATTTTCTTGGAAGGAGGGGCTATACCGGAAGAAGGCGAAAAAGAAATGGCCGTTTTGTCTCCTCTAGAAAGTGCTCTTAAGAAAGATTTGAAATCCGAAGACTCTATTTCGGGCAACGGATATCTTCTTGCGACTTCTCCTCCTACTTATCACAAACCACAAGTTTTGGCGGTAAAAACGGAGGATAAAAACGAAAAAGAAAATCACAAAGAGGAAGAAAACGAGCCGGTAGTTAAAAAGGTGCTATACGTGGAAGCAACAGGGTACTCCAGCACAGTTGATCAGACCAACTGTCAGCCTTTTATAACCGCCTCTGGAACATGGGTTAGAGACGGGATAGTAGCGGCAAACTTTCTTGACTTCGGGACTAAAATAAGGATTCCCCAATACTTCGGAGACAAGGAGTTTGTGGTCAAGGATAGAATGAACAGCAGGTTTTCTCCCCCTTATAACGGCATTTCCCACGATGGCTATATCGACATCTGGTTTCCTACAAGATGGGAAGCGACAAATTTCGGAAGAGTAAGAACACAAATTGAAATTCTTCAATAAAAAAGAGTAAAGAAAAACAGAGAGTATTAGCTCTCTGTTTTTTTGTTCTTAATCTGAGTGCCGGGGGCGGGACTCGAACCCGCAAGGGGTTTTTAACCCCAAAAGATTTTAAGTCTCTCGCGTCTACCAATTCCGCCACCCCGGCAATTGAGACGACATTTGACAATTGACAGTCAATTACTAAAGTTGTGAGGCCTGGGCGGGAATTGAACCCGCGTGTAACGCTTTTGCAGAGCGTCGCCTTACCACTTGGCTACCAGGCCTTTCTTATTCCAGCTTCTTTTTTTTCTTTTCTTCTTTATAAAGAACAATAATATCTTCCTCTCGGGCCCTTTCCCTGCTTTCTAAAAGCATTCCGAACTCTTCGTTTTCCCTAATTCTTTCCATATCTTTTTCTTCTTTTTTGATATTGATGAGCTTTCCCTCGCCAACCTTTTCATCTTCTCTTTTAATTTCTGCCAAATCTCCTTTTTTAACTTCTCCTTCTAAAACCTTTCCTCCGAGTATCTGCCTGTTTCCTTGAGTACGGAAAATAGCCAATATTTTCACTTTTCCCGTTTCCGTTCTTACCACTTCTGGCTCTAACATTTCTTCGGCTGCTTTTTTTACCTCTTCTAATAATTCGTAAATAACGTTAAAGGATCTTATCTCCACCCTTTCTCTTATAGCCATCTTCTCTGCCGCCTTATCCGCTTTTGCTCCGAAAGCGAGTATTTTCGCTCCTGTCGCTTTGGAACATTCTATGTCGGATTCCGTTACGTTCCCTATGTCGGCTCTAATTATATTAACACTTATTTCCGGCCAAGAAAACTTCTCCAAAGACTCTTTAATCGCTTCCAGTGAACCGGTTACATCCGCTTTAAGAATAATGTTCAAGCATTTTTCTCCGGAAGCTAGTGAATTGCTTTTTTCTTCCTTTTTTCCTCCAAATGCCAGTTTTTTCGCTTCCTCAAGTTCTTGGAAAACAAAGAAGCTTTCTCCCACTCCCGGACACCCTTTAAGCCCCGTAACACTCACCGGTGTTGAGGGTCCCACTTTTTCCACTTTTTCCCCCATAAAATCTTCCATTATTCTTATTCTCCCATAAGAGCTCTCCGTAGCGACGGCATCTCCCTTTCTTAAAATTCCTTCTTTAACAAGCAAGGTGGCTGTTACCCCTTTTTTTGGATCTCTTTGTACTTCAATTACCGCTCCTTCTGTTTTTTCTTCCTTTTTTTTCTTTTTCCCATCTACCTCTTCTACTTCCGCAAGAAGAAGGGCTACTTCCAAAAGCTCCTCAATTCCCGTTTTGTCTTTAGCGGAAATGTTTACACAAGGAATATTCCCTCCGTATGATTCTACAAAAACCCCTTCTTTGGAAAGGTCTTGTTTTACCCTTTCAATATCAATGTTCTTTTTATCCGTTTTGCTTATAGCGACAAAAAACGGCATTTCGGCCTCTTTTAAGTGATTGATGGCCTCTTTCGTCTGTTCTTTAACGCTTTCATCGGCCGCTACCACCAAAATCCCTATATCGGCAACCCTCGCCCCCCTTGAGCGCATCGCAAAAAAAGCCTCATGTCCCGGGGTATCAATAAAGGTAATTTCTTTTCCTTGGTGAGAGACCATATAAGCGCCTATATGCTGGGTAATTCCCCCTGCTTCCTTTTCGGTAATCTTCAATCCCTTAATCGCTTCAAGAAGCGAGCTCTTACCGTGATCAACATGCCCCAAAACAACAACTACCGGCGGTTTTTCTTTTTTTTCTTCTTTCTTCATTTTTTTAATTTTTTTTGCAAGCTTTTTCAATCGCTTTCTTCTCTTCCTCGGACAAAGAAAACTCCGACTTTCCCTCTTTTATTGGCTTCCCGTAAACTCTGCTTCCTTCTTTGGTATAAAGAGCGGTAACAACGACTCCGTCATTATTATCATCCAAGAGAGCCAGAGAAAAGCTCTGATTCCCGCCTCCTTCAGAAAAAGGATTAAACCTGATAATTTCCGCTTTTTGCAAGCAAAGGCGCTGGATTTCTCTTACATTCGCCAACTCTTTTTTTAACTCTTTATTCTCTTTTTTTAAAAGAAGAATTTCTTTAATCAGTTCGTCAAAGTTTTCCGGAAGATTTTCTTTCTTTTTCTTGAAATTGAACATTTTTAAAAATATCTAAAAATTGTAATCGCTTTGGGAAGCCGCTTTGTAATCTTGGCGAAAGGTGGCGGAGGGGGTGGGACTCGAACCCACACGACCTTTCGGTCACCGGTTTTCGAGACCGGCGGAATAGCCAATTATCCGACCCCTCCTTTGGTGGACCCGACCGGACTTGAACCGGTGGCCTCTTGTATGCCATACAAGCGCTCTGGCCAACTGAGCTACGGGCCCTAAGTTATTCAAGAAGAGCCAAATTCGCGGGGAATTATACCACTATTGTCCCTTATTATCAACTTTCTTTCTTTCGGGCTTAAAACAAAAAAAGCAATTTCCGTTCTTTTTCCGGGAAGGATCTCTTCCACATTTTCGCTCCACTCAACTGCCACAATGCTTTCCTTTTCTCCTTTTATCTTTTTAAAACCGAGAGCAATCAAGTCCTTTCCCTTTACCCTGTAGGCGTCAAAATGGTAGAAATTCTTGCCGCTCTTTGTTTTATGCTTTTTGTAAATAAGGAAAGTAGGGCTTGTCACCTCCTTTTCTTCTATCCCCATTCCCTTGGCAAATCCTTTAAGAAAGGTTGTCTTCCCGCTCCCGAGAGATCCTTTTAGGGAAATAAAAACCGCTTCCTCTTGCAAAGAAACCTTTTTTCCTAAAATTTCTCCCTCTTTTTTCGTTTGGGAAGGAGAAGTGGTTAAAATTTCTTTTTTCGTCGTTTTCATAAAAAATTGACTAAAAGCCCGAATTGCGCTAAATTAACATTGCTGGTTGTAATAATAACCTTTATGACAGAAAATTCCAGAAAAATAATAGGAGAAGTAAAAATTCCCCACGAAATCGTCAAAGAAGGAGAAAGAGAGCTTAACAATCTTATCTCAATAAGGGAAAAAATAGAAACCTATTTAAACAAAGACCTTTCTCAGGTTTTGGAGGTTTTTCTCGCAGGATCTCTTTTTGCAAAATCCTCGGATATCCACCTTGAGCCGGAAGAAGAAGGGGCGAAAATGAGAATAAGATTAGACGGCATTCTTCACGACGTAATTACGTTAGATAAGGAGATAGCCCGTAAAATAACCTCCCGCATAAAACTTCTTTCCGGGGTAAAACTAAACATTGAAGACCGTCCTCAAGACGGAAGATTTACTATAGTTGTTCCTTTTCGGGAGAATCCTTTAGAGGTGGAAGTGAGAATGTCCGCCCTCCCTTCAGAGTATGGAGAAACTATCGTTATGCGCCTTCTTGACCCGAGAAAGCTGGTTAACTTTGACGATCTCGGCTTAAGAGAAGATCTGTTTCATGTTTTCAAGAGGGAAATTGAAAAACCGAACGGGATGGTAATTGTTACCGGTCCTACCGGTTCGGGTAAAACAACCACTCTGTATGCCTTTTTAAGGACAATCAACAAACCGGGAGTAAAGATAATTACCATTGAAGATCCCATTGAATACCACCTCCAGGGAATATCGCAGACCGAAGTGAATCCAGAAAGAGGGTACGACTTTGCAAATGGGTTGAGAGCCATCGTGCGCCAGGACCCGGATGTTATTCTTGTCGGGGAGGTAAGAGATTTGGAAACGGCTCAAATAGGAATGCAGGCCGCTCTCACCGGACATCTAGTCTTTAGCACCCTTCATACGAACGACGCCCCCGGAGCCATAGCAAGATTGGTTGCTCTTGGAGAAACAACGGCCAATATTTCTCCCGCCATAAATATGGTTATCGCCCAAAGACTGGTAAGAAAGGTTTGTCCCAAGTGCGTAAAATTCGAAACGGCAACTTCTTCTTTTGCGGAAGAGTTGAAAAAAGAAATGGAAACGGTAAAAAAAGAGATCTTTGATTTTCCCTCTTCCGTAGAGATTCCCAAAAGCGTGGGATGCAAGGAGTGCAGCTTTACCGGGTATAAGGGGCGGATGGGCATTTTCGAATCCTTTCTTATAGACGAAGAAATGGAAACATACCTTTCTTCTTCTCCCTCTATTGCGGAAACAAGAAAAAAGGCCGTTGAAAAAGGAATGGTTACTATAAGGCAGGACGGTATTATTAAGGTTCTGGAAAGGAAAACCACCATGGAAGAGGTGGAACGGGTTACATAAAAATAATCCTCTTTTGTATGAGTCCTCAAAAAGGAAAGAATGTGTCCCCCATTTTCACGGAAGAAGATAAAACACTTGATCTTGCTCTAAGACCGCAAAGCTTTAGAGAGTATATCGGCCAAGGAGCTGTCAAAAAAAACATCCGTGTCATTACGGAAGCGGCTAAAAAAAGGAAAGATCCTTGCATAGAGCATCTTCTTTTCTACGGCGAGTCCGGCCTTGGAAAAACGACTCTCTCTTATCTTGTGGCAAAAGAAATGGGAACAGGTATCCGCACCGTGGCGGGGCCTTCTATAAAAAAAAGCGGTGATTTAGCGGCCATTCTCACCAATCTTAGAGAAGGAGATATTCTTTTTGTTGACGAAATTCACCGAATGAATAAATCTTGCGAAGAAATTATTTACCCGGCCATGGAAGAGTTTAAACTAAATCTCATTATCGGAAAAGGACCTATGGCAAGAGTAATGAATTTGAAGCTTCCCCGCTTTACTCTTATCGGAGCAACTACAAGGCTGGCTCTTGTTTCTTCCCCTTTAAGAGGCCGCTTTGGTGGAATTTTTCGCCTTGATATTTACAGCATAAAAGAGATTGAATCAATTATTAAAAGATCTGCGTCACTTTTGGAGCTAGAAATAGAAAAAGAGGCTATCGGGACAATCGCCTCGCGATCACGCTTTAACCCCCGAGTGGCAAACCGCCTTTTAAAAAGAGTTCGTGATTTTGCGGAAGTGGGGGACAACAGGAGGATTACCAAAAAAGAAGTGGAGAAAGCGCTTTTTTTCCTGGACATTGACCATATGGGGTTGGAATCGGGAGACCGAAAAGTATTGGAAACCCTTTTGAAAAAATTCAACGGAGGCCCGGTAGGTCTTGAGTCGCTTGCTATCGCCTCTTTAGAAGAAGAAGAAACGGTTATTGAAATCTACGAGCCTTATCTTATCCAGATAGGATTTATACAAAGAACTTCGCGAGGAAGGGTGGCAACGGAGAAGGCAAAAAAATATTTGAGAGAAAAAAATTCGAAAAAATAACGGCTATGCGTACCCTCTCTCTCCTTTTTCTTTTTCTTTTTTTCCCCTTTTTTTCAGAGTCTCTGATAATTACGGAGATACAAATTGAGGGAGAAACCCCGGACGAGTGCTATATAAAAATCCATAACCCGGGAGAAAGGCCCGTTGATGCAACAGGATATAGATTGAGGAAAAAAAGTTCTACGGGGAGAGATTACTCCGTGAGGGTTTTTCCCGAAAACAGCGTTATTGACAAAAAAGGATACTTTTTGTGGGCAAGTTCCCGGAACGAAGCTTTTCCTGAAGAAAAAGGCGCCGATATTCTTTCCGGCCAATATCTTTCTTACAACAACAGTATTGCTCTTTTTGACCGCGAGGGAAATATTCTTGATGCTGTCGGGTGGGGAGAAGGAGAAGACCCTTATTTTTCAGGTACCGTCCTCCCCAATCCGGGAGAAGACCAGATAATAAAAAGGGCGAAAGAAGATGGCGAATATCTCCGGACTGGAAACTCTCTTGATGACTTTTTCTTTTATCCTCCCTCCCCTTCTCCGTTACAGATAGAAGATTTTTACCAAGAAGAGAAAGAGGAGGAAAAAACCAGTCCCTTTTTTACCTCCATTATTACTTCTTTTTTTGCCGCATTGCTCATTTTGTATTTAAAAAGAAAAATTTACGGAAAAAATGGCAGGACACAGCCACTTTAAAAATATAAAAAGGAAAAAGGAAGCGGCAGATCAAAAAAAAGCCGTTACTTTTTCAAAAATTTCCCGCCTTATTGCCTCCGCCGTAAAAGAAAAGGGGAAAGACCCGCAAACAAACCCTTCTCTCCGCATTGCCATCGAAAAAGCAAAAGAGGCTGACATGCCGTCAAAAAAAATAGAAAGGGCGATAGAAAGAGGCGCGGAAGGAGGGGAGGAAGAGGACTTTTTCTTTGAGCTGTTCGGCCCGGAAAACGCCGCTGTAATAATTAAAGGATTCACCGACAAAAAGAGCCGCACTTCCTCGGAGATTAAAGAGATACTTAAAAAATACGGCTACAAGATTGCCGATCCGGGCTCTGTAAAGTGGATGTTCACCCAAAAAGGGATAATAGAGATAAAAGGAGAGTCCCTTGAAGAAAACACCTTGTTAGAAGCGATAGAAGCGGGAGCGGAAGATGTTGAAAAAAAGAACAATTCTTTTCTTCTCTTTACTTCCCCGGAATCATTTAAAAAGATAGAAAATCTCCTTTCAAGCAGAGGTGTGGAAATAAGCTCTTCTCATTTAGGATGGAAAGCAAAAACAGTTCTTAATCCAAAAGAACCCTGTCATAAAGAGCTGTTAAAAGAGCTTCAGTCCCACGAAAGAGTAGAGGAGATTTATACAAACACAGGCAATGACTAATGACCAATAACCGTTGACAGGGAAGTCATAAGTCATAGGTCATAAGTCATAAGTCATAAGTCAAATAATATGATTTCATTAGGAATAGATCCCGGAACAGCAACAACCGGCTACGGAGTAGTGGCTGAGAAAGAGGGTGTTCTTACCTGTCTTAAATACGGGGTTGTAGAAACGGACAAGTCCCTTTCTCCTTCCCGGCGGCTTAATGATTTGAGCACAAAAATAGATGCTTTGATAAGAGAATTTTCCCCTGACCTTCTTGCAATAGAAAACGTTTACTTTTTCAAAAACTCAAAGACAGCCATTCCCGTAAGCCAAGCCAAAGGAGCCGTTATGCTTACTGCAGAAAAAACAGGAACCTCTGTCTGTGAGTTTACGCCCCTTGAGATTAAAATGTCTATTACCGGATACGGGAGAGCAGATAAAAAGCAAGTTCAGGAAATGATAAAGATAATGCTTAATTTAAAAGAGAAACCGGCTCCAAGCGATGCCGCCGATGCCTTAGGAGCGGCTATTTGCGGAATTATTAAGGAAAAATCTCCTCTATCCGCTGAGTGAATTGAAAAAAGAGAAGTTCTGTTTTAAAATTAACGTATGAGAAAAAAAAGAAAAGAAAAAATAAAAAAGATAATCGGTAATATTCTTTATCTCCTCTTAATATTTTTCCTTGGAGCCGCTTTTATTTTGCTTTTTCTTTTTGTTTACTTTGCCCGCGACCTTCCCCGGCCCGAACGTTACGCCGACAGGCCCATCACGGAACCGACAGAGATATACGACCGAACGGGAGAAAATATGCTCTATACGATTTACGGAGAAGAAAAGAGAGAAATAATTTCTTTGGACAAAGTTCCCCGCCACCTCATTGGCGCTCTTTTGGTTGCGGAAGACTCTTCCTTTTACGAACATTACGGAATAGACTTTCAAGGAATAATTCGCTCGGCAATATTAAATATTCGTGCCGGAAGAATCGTTGCCGGGGGATCTACTATTACCCAGCAGTTTGTCCGCTCCGCTCTTCTCACCCCGGAAAGGCAAGTTATGAGGAAAATAAGAGAAATTGTTCTCACCTTGGAGCTCGAAAGAAGATATTCAAAAGACGAAATCCTTGAGTTCTATCTTAACCAGATTCCCTTTGGCTCCAACGCGTACGGAGTAGAAGCGGCGTCAAAAATCTATTTTAATAAAACAACCGACGAGTTGACTTTATCCGAATCGGCAATTCTTGTTTCTCTCATCCCGGCTCCCAGCTACCTTTCTCCTTATGGAGCCAATTTAGACGAACTAATGAGAAGAAGGGACAACCTTTTAGAAAGGATGTATCGCGCCAATCTTATAACAGAAGAAGAACTAGAAGAGGCAAAAGGAGAAGAGCCCGTTTTTCATCTCTCTCGTGACTATCTCCGCGCTCCTCACTTCGTGATGTATGTTAAAGGGATTTTGGAGAACAAATATGGAGAGGGGTTTTTAGAAGAAGAGGGTTTAAAAATTCACACGTCGATTGATTTTGAGCTACAGAAAAAAGCTGAAGAAATTGTTAAGCGAAAGGTACAAAATAACTATAGGTATAATGCACACAACGCTTCTCTTGTAGCTATAGATCCCCGCTCGGGAGAGATTTTGGCTATGGTGGGATCTGCTGATTACTTTCAAGACCCGTATCCAGCTGACTGTACTCCGGGAGTAAACTGCAGGTTTGATCCTTACACCAACGTATCGATAAGAAACAGACAGCCGGGTTCTGCTTTTAAGCCTTTTGTCTATGCTACCGCTTTTGAAAATAATTATAGCGGTGCAACCACCGTAATAGACGAACTAACAAATTTCGGCACAGCGGCAAGCCCTTACACTCCCAGAAACTATGATGGTTTGTTTAGGGGAGAGGTCACTTTAAGAGAATCGCTTGCCCAGTCTTTAAATATCCCTTCCGTAAAAGTTTTAAGAGATTATGCGGGATTAAGAAAAAGCGTAGAAAACGCCAGAAATTTCGGTATAAATTTAGAGCACTCTCCCGATTTTTACGGTCTTCCCCTTGTTTTGGGAGGCGGTGATGTAAAGCTTCTTGAGATGACTTCCGCCTACGGGGTGTTTGCAAATGAAGGGTATAGAGTTCCTCCCGTCCCTATCTTAAGAATAAAAGATAAAAACGGAAACGTTATTGAAGAAAACTCTTCCGTTCCAAGAAGAGTTTTGCAAGCTAACGCGGCAAAAGAGATTACCGATATTCTTTCAGACAACGAGGCACGCGCTCCTGTATTCGGCTCTTTTTCTCCTCTTTACTTCCCCTTTCACAGAGTAGCCGTAAAAACAGGTACTACTCAAAACTTCAGAGATGCGTGGTGTTTGGGATACACGTCAGATATTGTAGTAGGCGTTTGGGTGGGAAATAACGATAACAGCCCGATGAATAACGCTCCGGGGATTACTGTTGCCACCCCCATATGGAGAGAGATAATGGATTTTGTTTTAAACTGAAACTATTTTTTAATAGGCATTACCACATAAACAAAATCACTTTTCCCAACCGGCTTAATTACCCCCGGACTATTCTCATTAACAAACTCCAATATAACTTCAGAGCTTTTAATATTGGAAAGGCCATCTATAAGAAAGCGGTAATTAAAGGAAATATTTACTTCTTCTCCATCCGCTCTCCCTTTTATTTTTGTATTATAATTTCCAAGATCCGCATCTTCGCTTTTTATAACCATCTCTCCTTTTTTAGGAGAAATCGTAAGATGCGTTTCATTTATTTTCCCCACAAACACACTTGCCGCTTTTATTTTATTTAACAACTCATCCTTGTTAAGGATAATCTGAGTGTTATATTTACCCGGAATAATACTCTCATAATCAGGATAGCTTCCTTCAATAACTTTTGAAGTTAGTTCGATATAAGGGTGATTAAAATCACTCATTTTTATTCTAAATAATATCTGATTTTCTCCGAAAATAACTTCTATATCTTGTTTTACTTCCTTTAGAATATTTACCAACTCTCTTGCTGTTCTTTGGGGAATTATAAAAGAAAAACTACTCTTATTGTCTTTTTTAAGGATAATCTTTTTTTCCGCAAGGCGATAGCTGTCAGTAGCCACTATTTTTAACTCCTCTTTATTAAAAAGGAAAAAAATTCCCGATATTTCCGGTTTTACTTTTGTTAACGACGGGATATCTATAAGTTGGAGCAAGCTATCACATAAAATTTTACTTTCTATTAAAACTTTCTCTTTTTCTTTAATTTGAGGAATAATAGGAAACTCTTCTGCACTAATCCCGTTTATCTGCGTTTTATACTCTTCACACTCTAAAAGAAGATTATTTCCTTTTTTGTTTAAATTTATTTTTTTAGAAGGAAGAAAACTTATAAAAGAAGAAAGAGAATGGTAGGGAACTGTTAATTCTCCCTCTTTATTCACTTTTACTAAATTCCACCATTTAATTCCTATTTCTAAATCAGTAGAAGAAAGGTTTAAAAAATTATTTTCTGTTTTTAAAAGAATATTCTTTAAAATAGGAAGAGTAATTGATTTTGATGATGCCCTACCAACGATACTAAGCCCTTCATTAAATTTATTTTGGTCTATGGTAATTTTCATAAATAAAATATTAATTTATAATCTTATTATAGTTAATTATTGGGATAATTTGTATTTTTAACTTATTTTAGAAGGGGAAAAGTAAAGAAAAGAGTGTTTAAAAAAAGAGTAGAAAAGAGTATATTTTCGGGTAGTAATTTTTCCCCCTCTTATTAACATATTTTTATACATACTTCTTCACTTGTTATTAAGGGTGAATTAAGCGGAAGCCAGCGTTTCTTTAATATAAGAAACTTCTTCTTTTATATCTTCATTTCTTTTAATATCTTTTTCTATTTTAGAAAATGAATAAATAACAGTAGTGTGATCACGGCCGCCTATTTTTTTTCCGATATAAGGATAAGAGTAATTTAATTCTTTTCTTAAAAAGTATATTATTATTTGTCGTGCTTTCACTATTTCTTTCTTGCGGGAAGATCCCAATAGATCTTTTTCACTAATATCGTAAAAATTAGAAATAGTTTTCAATATTTTATTAAAAGACAAAGAGTACATAGATGTCTGGTTTATATCCTTTAATATGCTTTTTATATTTTTAAGATCAATAGGAAGTTTTGTGATTTTTTGTTGGATAATTAGTTTATTTAAAACTCCTTCAAGCTCGCGTATATTACGTTGGATATTTTCCGCGATATAATAACAAACGTCGTCGGGAATAAAAAAATCTTTTTCCTGCGCTTTTGATTTGAAAATAGCGGCCCTTGTTTCGGTATCCGGATAATCGATATCCGCTATCATTCCTCCTTCAAACCTTGATTTTAATCTGTCTGCAAGGGCGCTTATTGATTTTGGAGGGCGGTCGGAGGAAAGAATAATCTGCTTATTCTTTTCATACAGATCATTGAAAGTATGGAAAAACTCTTCTTGTGTTTTTTCTTTTCCTGAGAGAAATTGGATATCGTCAATAATTAAAATATCCACATCTTTATATCTTCTTTTAAAATCCTCCATTCTATTATTTCTAATAGAAGATATAATTTCGGAGATGAATTTCTGAGCTTGAGTGTAATAAACCTTTTTCTTTTTTTGTCTTTTTCTGGCTTTATTGCCTATTGCTTGAAGAAGATGGGTTTTTCCCAGTCCTGTCTTACTGTAAATAAAAAGAGGATTATAAAGAGAGCCGGGGTTTTCGGAAACAGCGTATCCGGCCGCCTGAGCAAGCTCATTAAAAGGGCCGATAACAAAATTTTCAAAAGTATATTTTGGATTTAATCCCGTTTCCGAATCTATAATCAAATTTTGAAATTCCATTTGATTAAGATTATTTTCTTCTTCCCTCTTCCTTTTTTTATTTGGAGTCTCTACTTGTTGGATTGAAGGGTTGACCGTATACTGAACTTCTTTAATATCTTTATTTAAACTCCTTAGAGCCTTTAAGATGGTTTTATTATATTTACTCTGTAACCAATCTCTTACAAAAGTATTGGGCACGGAGATAACAGCCCGTTTGTTTTTTAAAGTGGATATATTGGTGTGCTTAAACCAAGTATTAAAGCTTGCCTCTGAAATATCCAACTTAATTTGAGCAAGAACGGATTCCCAAATATTTTCTTTTTTCATAAAACCCTTTAAGTTTACTAGAGGGATTATAGCACAAAGTAAAGGGTGTGGAAAACACGTAAAAAAGAAGATAAATAGGAATAAGCTGTGGAAAAAATGGGGAAAAGAAAATTGGTTTTTTAAAAAAGAGGCATTTCTCCTATCAGGAAGTGTTAGCGATTTTTAATTCGCTTTTTTTTTAATTTTCTGCTAGAATAGAGGAGCTATTTTATAAGCATAACCTACAAAATATATGGACAAAAAAAAGTATATTGTTATAGGAGCGGCGGCAGTGATCGTTTTGCTGTTTGTCGCCTTTTATTTTACAAAAGACAGAGAAGAGGTGGATATCCTTCCCGAGGAAGATGTTATTACACAAGAAAGAAAGGAGGAGTTGGAGAGCATGAAGGACAAGGATTTTTATGAAGACCCTGTATTGACCAATCTTGGAAAAACGGAGATTGAAATTGTAGAAAAATACGGAGAACCGGACGAAACTCATCCCGCACCTTATTATTACGCGGGAAAAACCTTGTATTATGAAGATATTAATACTGCCTTTGTTTTCACAGGAGAGGAAGGAGTGGTAAACAACATTTTTCTTTATCCCGGAGCGGAGACGCTCGGTATTCAAGTGGGAATGACTTTTGATGAAATAGAAGGTGTTCTCGGAGAGCCGGAATTTAGAGGTCTTGACGAAATGTCCGGCCAATATCTATTAACCTATTTCTTAGGAGAAGAGGAAGACGGACAAGGGGAACTTGAACTTTGGATTGATGCAAAAGAGGAAGACGGGCCAACAAATAGAATTGACGTTTTGTGGAAAAAATATTGGAAAAGTGTTTAAAAAGAAAATATGTCTTATTCAGGAGTTTTAAAAAAAAGAAAAAAGAAAAAAACGCACGGATTTTTGGTAAGAAAAAAAACTAAGGCGGGAAGGAATATCCTCAAGAAGAGAATTAAGAAAGGGCGGAAAAAATTGTCTGCCTGACTCTTTATGTTGCCTGTCTTGAATAGATTAAGAAAGAGAAAAGATATTCAAGAAGTATTCCAAAAAGGGACCACTTTTCCAGGGCGCCTTTTTGTTTTGAAAATAAAAAAAAACAATCTTTCCATTTCTCGTTTTGCTTTTATTTTCCCCGTGAAGCATGAAAAAAAAGCAAGCAAAAGAAATAGAGGGAAAAGAGTTTTCAGAGAGGTGGTTAGAGAAATTTTTCCTTCCGTTAAAAAAGGGTTTGACGGCATATTTATAATAAAAAAAGAAGCAGAAGAGAAGAAATACAGGGAAGTTAAAGAGGAGATAAAAAAAGTTTTTCAAAAAGCAAAAGTTATTTTTGATTAATGACTCCGATACAACAGAGAAGCTGTGCACGTGAGAGAGAGGGTAACACAACCACAATAATCATAAGCCATAAGCCATAGGTTAACTATATGGGCAACATTATCTACATTTTGATCTATCAGCCGCTGTTTAATTTGCTGATTTTTCTTTACAACGTAATCCCTTTTTACGACCTCGGGGTTGCGGTTGTTTTACTGACTCTTATTATCAAAGGGGTGTTATACCCTCTCGGGATGAAGGCGGCCAGGTCTCAAAAAGAGATGGAAACCATACAGCCGGAGGTCAAGAAAATACAAGAGAAACTAAAAGATGATAAAGAAAAACAGGCACGAAAGATAATGGAGCTCTATAAGGAAAGGGGGGTCAATCCCTTTTCGGGCATACTTCCTTTATTTATTCAACTTCCTATTCTTATCTCTCTTTTTCAAATATTCAGGAGAGGAATTGAAAGCGAAGAGATGAAGCATCTTTACGGATTTGTGTCTACTCCCGAGACGGTGAACTACACTTTTTTGGGACTGGTAGACCTGTCTTCTCCCAACGTCATTTTGGCTATTTTGGCAGCGGCAGGACAGTACTTACAAATGAAAATGGTAACTTCAAAGAAAAAAGACGCCGATAAAGGAGATATGGCCAAAGCAATGCAGTCTCACATGATTTACTTCCTTCCGGGATTTACTTTTATAATCCTTCTTAACTTGCCCTCGGTAATAGGGCTTTACTGGACGATAACAGTTGCTTTTTCCGTGTTTCAGCAGTATATTGTAAAAAAGGAAGATGAAAGAAAGAAAAATGGATGAAATAAAAAAAACAATCAAGGAAATTTTCTATTTTATAGACCCTGATGTAAAGGTAGATTTTCACTTGGAGGATGACAGCTCTTTTCGCGTAGATGTAAAAATGAGAAACCCTCAGATATTAATAGGAGAAAAAGGGCAGACGCTGATTGAAACGGAAAGGCTGATAAAGGCGATTGTCAGAAAAAGGGGGGAGCACTCTTCTTTTGTGAGGCTGGACATTAACGACTACCGGAAAAGAAAAGAGGACTATCTAAGAGAACTTGCCAAAGAGGCGGGAGATGAAACGGCCCTCACCGGGGTGGAAAAAAGATTTCCTCCCATGTCTTCCTTTGAAAGAAGAATAGTTCATACAGCGCTCAGCGAAAGAGAAGATGTTATGACAGAAAGTATTGGGGAGGGTCCTGAAAGGAGAGTGGTAATTAAGAAAAAATTTAGCTAAATTATTTATTATCTAAATAGAGGAAGGGTGATGTAGTGAGTAGCGCACGAATCGTAAGCGGCGTAATAGGGAACCTCTCTTCTCGGATTACACCGATTCATGTGATGGCCTTTTAGGTCGGGAAGAGGTTTGGAATCCAAAAACACTCCGCATCCGTCTCCTGTTGTTTGCCAACTGTCTCCCGAACCGAGTATCACTCCGTAGCTTCCCTCTATATCTATTGACCACACCTCCCCTATACTAAGGGGAGTAAATCTTTCCGTGAAAAGACGAAGCGTTTGATAGGGATGATTTTCATTAAAATCGGGGCGAGCATAGGCCATTACTTCTCCTGTCTCCGGAGGATCGGCATTGATACGAATAATGGTAATAGAAGCGATGTCTTCCGGAATAGAGAAATCTCTCGGATTAACGCTATCGTTTATAAAAAACTCACATCTTCCCCTGAAGGCGGGCAACTCATGGATAACTACACCATAATAATAGCCCATCAATTCCCCTCTTTCATTTAGCTGGTTAACAATACGCAGAGAGCGGGTACCCTCTCCCATGTCCCTTAGATTTCTATTAGAGGAAGTAATTCTAAAAACATCCTCTCCCATTTCTTTTAAATCTTCTGTTATGTAAGCCCTCGAAGAAAGATAAATACCCGGCGGAATAGGGCTTTCTATCTCGGCAACTTCTTCTAGGTGTTCAAGCTCGATTAAAGTAGGGCTAATCGCAGACAAAAAGGCAACGGAAGAAAGAACGATAATAAGGCCGAAAACGGAACTAGCCACTCTTTCTTTGCCTTCTTTTGCTTTCATCGGATCTCCTTCTGCCGTCACCCATATAAGCCCTCCCGTAACAAGGGTAAAAACCGTGATAGATGCTGCCAGAAAAATCAAAAACTGGACGATGTAAATAACATATTCCGGTAAGGCGTCTCTTTCCATATAAACGGGCCTAAACCCTCCTATTTCCGGGTATTCAACCTCCAGTCTCCGCGGAGCTTCTTCTTCGGTGTAAACAAAAGAACCGGCAAGCGGTGAAAAGAGAAAAGAGAAAAGAAGAGTGATTAGCAAAATTTTCTTCATATGGAAATAACCGTTAGTTCTGTTTAGTCATCATCAATAAGGCGTGAATCCGTGCAACAGAACCAGTTAAGGTCGCTGGTATTTACAACCATGTCGTCTATTTTTGTTTTTGTATATCGTGGAAGATTTAACTCTTCCACCAGAGGGCCGAAGAAAGACATTTTACCGGTCCTTCTTCCTTCCAGGACGTCCTCTAAGTGTTCGGGCCGGGTCATACACTCGTCAAATTCCGTTCTTGAGTAGTTTAGTTTTCTTGTTATAAGTTCGTGTTTGGTGATAAGCTTGCTTCCCCCTCTCTGGCAGAGAATTTTTTCCTCTTCGTCTCTTATATCTTCATTTAAAGGATGGCAAACGTCTTCTGTGGGAGTATTGAAGTGGCCGTAGGTTAAAAGCCTTATATGAGCGGCAATCCTTCTCATTAGTGCCCTTGTTCTTAAAACGTCGGCATGGGCAGCTCTTATCGCTCCCAAGTTACAGGTTAATTCACATGCTCCACACTCGGGAGGATCGCAATCACAGCAAGGATCAACACACGGGCAGCTGCAAGGCGCTGCCAGAGCATTCATTCTTGCCTGTTGTTCTATCAGCCTTCTTCCTTCCGAGACGTAGTAATCTATTGTGTCAAGCAAATCCACCAAGTGTTCCCAGGTGAGCTCAAAAGTTTCTCCAACAGGAATTTCCATTCCGCAGGTGAGATAATCACTCGGGGTTCTTACCTCTATTTCTCGCGCGTCAAAATATTCAATATCTCCCGGTTCTATTCCCAGTTCTTCAAGTATCTCGTTAAGTTCCTCTCTGGAGAGATCTTGGGGACTGATGCCGTGCTCTAAAAGGTAATCGTTAAGAATTTCCAGGTCTGTTTTTGCGGACACACCGGAGATACAAAGGATACTTAAAAGATCCCGGAGAAGATAAGAACGGGCATTATCGGAACTGTTTTCGTAAGAAAACGAATCGGAGGGAGAGAAGAAAGACCATCTTCCGGCGTCAATGTAAGGCGCGGGGTCTACCGGAGAGCCGGTGTGCATTAGAAAAGGATAGGAGACATTCACTCGTGTTTCGTAGTGCAGGTGATAGCCCGTGCTCCTTCCGGTGGTTCCCACTCCTGCGATTTGCTGTCCTCTTGTAACGGCATCTCCTACTTCTACCAAGAGAGAACCGGCCTCCAAGTGGGCGTAGTAGGTAACAACATCCCGGTTGAGATCATTATCTTCATGAGGTCTGTGATAAATGGCGACAAGTTTCCCGTATCCATCGGTTTCGTTGCCCGACCAACCGGAAAAAACCACTTCCCCTTTTTCCGATGCGTAAACTGGGGTGTTTCGCGGCGCTCCAAAATCAATTCCGTTGTGCATTACCCAATCGCCCGTGAACGGGTCATATCTCATGCCAAAAGGACTGGTTATCCGGGAAGAAGCGGGGTTCACGGGAGAATACAAGGAGGTTCCTATATCCGGCGGAGGAGGAGCAAACCTTCTCGGCACGCCGACACCTCTTCCGGCATCCTGTATTCCGTCTTCTCTTGCGGAAGAAGCAAGCATTGAGGCGTCGTGTATAACATCATTTGCTTCGGGCCTTCTTAAATAAAAAGTAAATGGATCGTTTTCTTCAATTACTTCTCCGTCTATCTCGATCTGATAAAGAATGTTATAAACCCACTGTTGCCAATCCCAAGAATAGGGACCTATTTCCGTTTTTGTTCTGTCGGTTTCAACTATTATCTCTTCTCTCTCATAATACCTTCTCTCAAGAAGAAGAGAGTTGTAATCGGAAAGGTGGCGATGCCCCAGGCTTTTTAGCATTACTGCTTTGTAAAGTTGGTAAAGGTCCTCTTTTATGGGTTCCTTTGTTTCAAGAAGGGCTTCGAGCCGTTCTTCAAGCATATTCATATAACCTTGTATTTCCGCGATTTTTGCCTGTACGGCAGGAGCGATATCAGGACAAGAAGGACAGAGAAGAGCGGGGTCGTCTTCCTCATCTTCTTCGGGCATATCTTCTTCATCGAGAACCTCTTCATCAAGCACATCTTCTTCATCGGGAATATCCTCATCAGGGAGAGCAAGGTCTTCGTCCTGGTAATCGCGGCTTATGTGCCAATGACCCGGTATTCGGCGCACAGATTCTCCTATTTCTTCGGCGGTTTGATCGGACTGTCTTAGATATCTTTCTGAAATATTTTGGTAGGGATGCAAATAATTATTTTCTGACGCTATTACTTCTAATCCTCTGCCAAAAGAAGAGAAAAGTGAGGATAGAAAATTTAAAGCAGAGAGGTTGTGTTTACTAAAAATATTAAACACACTGGTTTTTTGCTCTAATATTATTCCGGGGAAAAACCCTATTTTTTGTTGTTTGTTTCGAAAAGAACTTTCTTCATACCAAAGATGGCCTTCTGGAGGATCGGTACGCTCCCAAGTGTCGCTTTGAGGATCGTAAAGATAAATATCTTCGGTTTGGGGGTCATAGAGCCACTCGTTTCCTTCTTCGTCTATATAGGTAGCGGGACCCAAAGTAGTGTCATTGGGAGTATCTTCAAAATTGGCCTCGTCAGGATCAAGGTAAGGATCTTCTTCTGGAGGAGAAAGTCTGTCTTCGTCTTCTGGCTCTCTGAAAGGAGTTTGCGGAGAAGAGATTGGCGCTTCGGCACAACAAGGCCTGCCTTGGGGACAAAGCTCTATTATTGCCATAAGTTGCCTGCTTCCCGCCGCTATTGCGTCGGCAGCCGCTTCCGCTCTGTTGGTAGCATCCAGTACGTCATAAAGTTTGTTTCTTGCCGTGTCGTTTAAAATAGCGTCTTCTATAAGAAGGCCGAAGGGAATTTGGTAGTAAACGTTTCTTATCTCCCACTCTAAGTCAATCATCTCTATTCTTCTTGTTTCTTCCAAGTCTCTAAGTCGGAATAGAACAAAATGAGAGTCAAGAGCGAAAAGGAGAGCGTAAGAAGTAAAGATTATAAGAGAGCCCTGTATTGCGCTTAATATCCACTCGCGGGCTATTTTTGTTTTTATCGGATTTCCGGAAGAAAGAAGATACAACCCTCCGGCATACATAATTATTCCGACAATAGCAAAAAAAGAAATAATTAAGAGAAAGCGGAAAAGGTAGGCCGTAAAAAGAGGAAGAACTTCCGCTTCCGTTTGAACTTCTTGCCTGATTTCTTGAGGAGAGATAACTCCCGGAATAGGAGGGTAAGAGACTTCTGTTTGGGCAGAAGAAAAAAGAACCGGGAGAAACAGAACAAGAAAAAAACAAGTTGCTAAAGCAAATTTTCTCATTTTTACATTTTACAATATAAGAAAAGAAAAGCAATAAAAAAAAGAGGAAAAACCTCTTTGCCCAGGGCCTTACTCCGCTATTTTTACCTCTACACCCTCTCTTGCTTTGTCAAAATCGCGGATAAGCTGGTCTGTTGCCATGATATGAGCAACATCTTCTTGAGCCGTTTCCTTGATTTCTTCAAAAGGAACGAGATCCGCTCCCTCTTCT
>PUMQ01000010.1 GCA_003551435.1 Candidatus Nealsoniibacteriota bacterium | reverse complement strand
ACCACCTTGCTCTTTGTTGACGATCATACTTAATGGGGCTTGGCATATGCATATTTTATTAGTTAACACCTGTTACCCTTCAGTATACCAGGTGTCACCCCATGGTGTTAACTATACATTTGCTTGAAAGTTGTTTCAAAATGTGATATTTTGCAGTATGTCTGCTATGCGCAAGATATTTATTATCGGAGGGTCTGTTTTAACAGTAATTCTTTTTACCTGGCTTCTTGTTTTCTTGGGAAACAAATTTTTCCCGAGAGAGGATGTTCCGACAATTAGGGAAGCAAGCATTATTGCCGAGAACTGGGTAAGAAACTTTTCTTCCACTTATCCGTATTACGGACGGGATCTTTATCTTTTGGAAAAAAAAGAATTAGAAAGGGGAGTGTATGAGTTTGTTTTCAGCTTTGTGACGGACACCCCGGAGTACGGAGTTCGGGAAAACGAAATCAGGGTAAAAACGGAAAATACGGAAGTAGTAGAGGCGGTTACAAACAACATCTATGATGAAATAGAAAAGGCCTATTTGGAAAAAGAAGAGACGGTCAAAATCTATTTTATGATTGAAAGAGAAGAGGAAGATGAATTGACAGCGGTAGAAAGAATAGTTTCTGCTTCGTTTATGGAAAAAGTAGAAGAGTTAGCCCTTTCAGAGCTTTTAAAGGGCCCTACAGAAGAAGAGGAAAGGGAGGGATATTTTACACATATTGATAGAGATACCAGAGTTCTTTCTTTTAATATTAGAGAAGGAGTGGCCTACATTGAGCTTAATGTTGATATTGAAAAAACTGAGGAAGGAGAAATACAGCTAAGAGAAACGCTCACGCAGTTTGCGGAAATAAGGGACGTCAGCTTTCCCAAAGCCGCTCCGAGGGTGGTTCTTGAGATAGAAGGTGTTCCTGAGGATTTCCGGTTCAGAGAAGAGTTGCAGGAGGGATCGGAGAGTGAAGAAGTAAGGTATTTGCAGATAGTGCTTAATGCCGATCCGGATACGAGAGTAGCCGAAACGGGGCCCGGTTCGCCGGGAGAAGAAACAACCCGCTTCGGGCCCTCCACCACCAAAGCGGTGATGGCGTTTCAGGCAAAATATGCCGACGAGATACTTGAACCTGCCGGCCTGATTCTAAGCACTGGAATAGTGGACTCCCACACCAGGGATAAACTCAATTCCGTTTTAGAAGAAAGCCGGTGGTAAATAAATTTGTTTAAAAAGGTCGAATTAATCGTAAAAGAAATAAACGTATGAACAAAATATTAATTGCCGTTATACTCGTAGTAGTTATCGGTTTTATCGGTTTTCTTATCTCCACTATGGAAGTTCCCGAGCCTCTTGAAGAGGACCCGGTAGCAGTAGCGGAGGCTTGGATCTCCGAAAACGCGGCCACCTTTACAGAGAGAGGAGGAACAAACCTAGAGCACGTAGATACAACGGAAATCGAGGAAAATGTGTATGAAGTAACTTTTACTTTTGAGTCGGCTTTTGCCGGGTACGGACCTCTGGATGAAGATGAAATGGCTGCTCAGGTGATTACTCCGCATACCATTGTAGTAACGGTGGAGAACGGAGAAGTAACCGGAGCTATTGTTAATGAGGAATATGACGAAATTGCCGGAGAAATGGTAGAAGCGCCCGAAGAGGATATGGTTACGGTTGACGTTTACTTTGTGTTTGTAGAAGATGCCATGGAAGAAACACGAGCCGTACAGCGGGAATTTCCCGTTCCTCAAGACATTAAAGTCTACACTCTCCACGAGCTTCTGGCCGGTCCCACGGAAGAAGAGAAAGAGGAAGGTTACTCCACAGCGATAGACGAAAACACAACCTTACTGTCGTTTCATACAGAGAACGGAGTAGGTTATGCCGACTTTAGCAGTGAGCTTGACGCCTCCGGTTCGGCAACGGTAACTATGATTCGTGAGCAGATAGAAAGGACACTTACCCAGTTTGACGCGGTTGACGAAGTGGTAATTTCTATCCAAGGAGAAACAGAAGACATTTTGCAGCCTTAAAAAGGGCTTACGTAAGAATTGAAAAACGGCGTTTTGCGCCGTTTTTCTTTTTATTGTAAGATGGAGCGTGATATGAAAAAGAAACAGCCAAAAATAGGAGCACATGTCTCTATGGCAGGAGGCCTTCTTAAAGGGATTAAGCGAGCCCGTGAGATGGGGGTTGAGTGTATGCAGATTTTTGCCGGAAGTCCTCGGCGCTACGAAGTTTTTTTACCCCCGGAAAAAGAAATCAGTAAATACAAAGAAGCTGTCCAAGAGACGGGGATTTCTCCGGTATATATCCACGGAAGCTATCTTCTAAACCTTGCTTCCGAAGACAAAGAGATAGCTCGAAAATCCGTAGAGTCCCTTAAAAAGTCTCTTGGCTTTGCGGATGCTATAAAAGCCGAGGGAGTTGTTTACCACCCCGGCTCTCCAAAAGGGGGGCCAAAAGACAAAGCTATTGAAAGAGAGATTGAAAGTATTTCGAGAGTTTTAGCAGGGACTTCGGAAAACAGTTTTTTAATTGTGGAAAACACCGCCGGGGAGAAGAAAATAGGGACAGGGCCAGAGGAAGTGGGGTACATTCTAAAAAAAGTAGGTTCTTCTCGCCTTAAAGTTTGCCTTGACACGGCTCACTCTTTTGAGGCGGGAGACATTGTAAGCTTTGAAGAAAAAGAAATAAAGAGATGGCTTTTAAAATGGGAAAAAGAGGTACAGCGGGAAAATATTGTTCTTTTCCACATAAACGACTCGGCTACCAAATCTGAATCTCAACACGATCGCCATGAAAATATCGGATCGGGACATATCGGCAGAAAGGGGTTTGAAAATTTAATGAGGATTGAAAAAACCTGGAAAATCCCTTGGGTGCTGGAAGTTCCGGGATTTGAAAATAGGGGACCGGACAAAAAAAATGTGGATATCCTAAAAGAGATACGCAGAAAGTGTATAGTTAACACCATGGGGTGACACCTGGTATACTGAAGGGTAACAGGTGTTAACTAATAAAATATGCATATGCCAAGCCCCATTAAGTATGATCGTCAACAAAGAGCAAGGTGGTATT
>PUMQ01000016.1 GCA_003551435.1 Candidatus Nealsoniibacteriota bacterium | reverse complement strand
CGTAGGTAACGGTAAACTCTTCTGTCACGTCCCTGTCAAGCCAAACGCCGGCTATTATCTCTTCATCTCCCTCGTAGCAAGGGGCTCTTACTCCTATCTCTCCCACGTTGTTTCTTCTTACTTCATACCCGCTCTCCGTGTCATCTCCGCAAGTGGGGTCTTTGGGGATACTGCTAAGGTAAGCGGGAATAAGGTCGTCTTCGCACAATAAGGCGTCTTTTACGACGCCTACTTCGTCTAAACAGCTCTGAGGGAAATCGATGTTTTGATATACATACTGCTCAAGAGAAGCATAAATCGCCTCTACATCCGCTCTTCTTCTGTTGTCTCGTGCCCCGGAGAGCATTTCTCCCGGATTGATGGCAACAACCACCACCCCGGCAACAATAACAAGTACGCCAATGGCAATGAGAAGTTCAATGAGAGTAAATCCTTTTTTAAAAAACTTATTACGAGAAAGTAAAAATTCAGCTTTTTTCATATTTTTTCACTTCCCCCTTTTTGAAGAAGAAGTGTAGATACTACTGTAGAGATATTAACACAAAGAAAAAAAGCAAGCAAGACACTTACTCCCATAATCTTTTAATAACCGGACTTTTTGATTATATCTAGTCAACTTTGTAAATTAGAACTGTTGCCGCTCCCAGCCGCATTTCCAAACTTTCCCTTCCCGCAGCTCCTTTGAAAACAACCGAGTGTTGGTGCCAAGGGACGAAGGAAAATCCTTCCTCATCATAAGTTCTGTATATGAATTCTCTGTTATTTACATTTTCTCTACACCTAGTGGAAGAAATTGCCCTATAAACTTCTTCGCCGTCAGCGCTAAGCAGAAACGAACAGGCATCACTTCCACCGATTATCCGGGAGTAATAAACAGAATAAGAAGATTCTTTAATCTCTCCTGGCACCGTTACGGAAAAGTTATTCATTATTTTACCGTCACCCGGCTCCCTCTTTGTATTGTCTACCGTGTTGATAATTACTGTTAGTCTGTTTGCTTCCTGATGTTGAAAATGGTAATGCTTCGGATTGTCCGAATAACTCAAATAAAACTCTTCTCCTTTGTTGACTTCTTCAATCACCTGATCTATTGCCTCTTCAAGAACACTGGGCTTTAGGTTTTTAGGAGAGTAATTGTTCCACTGTACTATTTTACTTGCCGGCTTGTCTTTGGGGAAATAAGCGACAAGCCACCCTTCCAAATCGGCATAAATGTACGGGTATAGGCTAAAAAGATACTCTTTGTCCTCTCCGTCAAGGCTTTCAATCATCATTTCCACTTCCGTTTTTCCAATAACATGAGTTCCCTCTCCCCTCTTTTCGCTTTCCAGCAGTGTCCAGTGTATCTTGTTTAAAATATCAACGCCCGATCCGTCCAGCTTTACGTAAGCTGATATCCCGGCGTCTTCCACAGGGAAAGTGGAAGCGAAAATAACACTCGGGAAAAAAAGAAAAAGAAAAGCAGCAAAAAAAATAAATCTTGTATTTTTCATATTTTTAAAATTATTATTTTATAAAAGGAGGTTTTTCAAGCTCTATAAATATCGGCTGACCTTTTTCTTCTTTTCCGTTTTCATCTTTCTCTTCTTCATCTTTTTCCGAAGGCCGCCGACTTTCTTCTTTTTCATCATCTTCTTTGGAAGCGGGTGGCAACTCTTCTTCTTTTTCTATCAACTCTTTTTTGCCCGGACTTTTTTGTCCTATTGGGTCATTTTCTTCTGTCCTAACAAAATAGGACAGAGTAATAAGGCCGGCTAAAACAAAAACCACCACAGTTATTTTTTTAGACATTTTCCTCCAATGTTTCTTTGAGTAAAGTTTCCGCTCCATTTACAATCACTTGCGTGTAATTTTCCATTTGAGCACCGGAGGCGTCTACATCTTCAGCAAGTAAGCCGGCGTTCCAAATCGTTTCCGCTCCGCTTATCTCAATTTCAAAGTCTGCCGGCTCCTCTTCGAAACAACTATCCGGCGGGTCAACATAGGCAAGCCCTTGGTCTTTTATATCACTTAATCTTCCCGAACTGATTCCGCCTATCTCTATCAGCTCGTTAATGCCGCAAAAGGGTCTTTTTTCCATAATTTCATCAGCCCGCGAGTCCCCAATGTGAACTATTTCTAGCAGATTTTCTTTATCTGCGGAATTAATCTCTACTTTGGCAGCTTCTTTTTCTTCTTCGTCGTCTTCATCGTCCTCCTTTTTCTCTTCATCGTCTTCCTTCTCATCTTCTTCCTCTTCCTTTTCTTTTTCCGGCGGAGAAGGAGTAGTGCCGTTCCTAAAACAGCTATCTGGCGGGTCAACATAGGCAAGCCCTTGGTCTTTTATACCTTCCAGAGTAGTGTCCCCTATTCCGCTTACTTTCGTAAGATCGCTAAGCGAGCAAAACGGCCTTCCGCCTATTATTCTTTCTGCCAAGGTCGGCCCTATTCCCTGAAGAAGCTCCAAATTTTCCCCGGAAGCAGAGTTTATTTCCACTTCTTCTATCTCGTCTTCTTCCTTCTCGTCTTTATCTTCTTTTTCTTCCTCCTTTTCATCTTCTTTGTCTTCTTTTCTTTCTTCTTCCACTCTCTCGCTTAATTTCTTCATTCTTTCCCATATCTCTTTAAATTGGGCAATCAGTTCTTCATCAACCTCCTCTTCCTCAAAACAGTTACCCGGCGGGTCAACATAGGCAAGTCCTTGGTCTTTTATGTTTCCCAGGGTTGTTTCCCCTATCCCACTTATTTCCATAAGATCGTCAAGCGAACAAAAGGGCCTGTTTTCTATAATCCTTTCTGCATATACCGGACCTATTCCGCTTAAAGTTTCCAATTTCTCCCCAAGGGCAGAGTTTATCTCCACTCTCTTTGGCTCTTTTTCCACTTCCGGAAGATCTTTTTCTTTTTCTTGATCCTTTTTCTCTCGGACGTCATCCAATGGCCGAGTATCTTCCTCCTCCTTTTCTTCCTCAACAACTTCCTTTTCTTCCTTCGCGTCCGAAGTATCTTCCCTGACAACACCCTCCAATTCTACCGCTGTTTTCTCTTCAGAGGGGAACAGCCCGCCAAAAAAGTCAAACCCCAGCATCGCCTGCCACGAATCTCTAAAAAACTCTCCCGTTTCAAATACAAAACCAGAAGCGGCATCAGAAATACCGCTTCCAAAGTCCCCAATTCTTTCAACCAAAGAGGGCTGCTCGGGAACAAGATCTTCAATTTTTTTCCTAATCTTTTCAATTTCTTCTTCGCTAAAGAATTCAATATCAAGTTCTACATCTCCCTCAAATCGAAATACCCCTGTAGAAGTTTCTCTAATTGTTCCGGAAAAAGTTGTTAAAAATGGGTTCAACTTTTCTTCTTCAAATTCATGGTCTCTCCATATAAAGTTATAAGGCTCTGGACCACCAACAGAATTAGGAACAAAAAAACCTTTTTTTGAATAAAAAGAAGCGGAAACTCGATTTGTTGTCCTGTTTTTTACAACAGAATAAAACAAAGTTTCACTCCTTGTTTTTCCACCTATGTCCGTATAAGAAATATCAATCTTCCCTTCATTTACTTCTATTCCTCTGTCTTTTAGAGAGTTTATTACCCCATCAATTCCTTTGCTCGCCAGTTCCGACATTATAAATTCAGTTGGATCCCCTACTGCCATAGAAATAACGGCTTTGCCTCCCCTTGCTAATGCCATTACCAAAAACTCTCTGGGCAGTTGAACAAAATTAAGATGAGATAAGTTTTTATTGATTACACTCTTGATGATAACAATGACCGCTTCTTCTCTTGGTTCGTATGGGTATGGATGGACAGTTCTCGATTCAAAATGAATATCTACTGTTTTCTGTTGCAGTTCCTTAAATATACTGTTTGCCTCACGGCTAGGCAACGAAGCGAAAGAAAAATGCAAGGGCAAAACAAGAAAAATAAGAAGCAAAAAGAGAATCAGAAACTTATTCGCCGATAAGTATTTATTCTTCATTTTTTTCAGGGAAAGAGATTGAATCTAACAAGTTATAGAATGCCTCTTGGCATTTTTCGGCATCTGAAACAGAAAACGCTGTCGCGATATGAAAAATCCTTTCTCCAATAGGAATTTTTGCCAATGCGTCTCCCGTAGACAATTGGCCTTGTTGCCAATCTTTCGGCTTCATATTAAACAAATACCCCACTCCATAATAACCACCAATTTCAATTAATTTTTCGTGATCATACCTAGGCTTTTCTCCCTCTACGGCATACCTGTAAATATCGTCTTTCAAAAGAAGTAAATCATTATTTTCGCTGTCATCTTCCGCGTAATCGTAAACTATAACGCCAATCTCACACCCCTCTTTCTCGTTTCCTCTTTTTGGAACATAATAATCAGGAGAAAAAAACGTTATTCCCTTGGGATTTTCCGTATAATAACTTCTCTCAAGGTCTTCTATCTCTTCCTCAAAAGTCTCTATCTCCCAATCACTTGGAATTTCAAATGAAAAGTTCAGGTTCTCATTTCTCACTAATATGGCGCCATTTATTTCTTCAAATTCATAGTTTTCCGTATTTTCAAAAGCAATTCTTTCTCCCGAATCGATAATTTTTTCCTTTTCTTCTTCCGTTTCTTGCGTTAAGTTATAGCCGACAACAGCAATAATTAATACGCCAAGAATTATTAGTGTTTTTCCAAGTTTTTTCTCTTTCGTCATTTAAGATAAAAACCCCCTTGCAAAGCATTGCTTAGGGGGTGTTAAGAATAAAATGGTGGGTAACCCACATAAAACAAATTGTTCCGGTGGTAATTTTCAAACAGACTAGCAAAACATTTTTTTATTGCAACCCCGAGTTTTCCACAAGCTTGCGTATCTCTTCGTGTGCACATAAAAATCTTTGGTCTTACGCCAATTTTAAAGCCCCGTCTTAAAAACGGGGCCTTTTACTACTTGCCATCTTTTACCGCCTTTTCTATTGCTTCCAGCCCTTTCTCTTCCCCCCACCTTACAGATTTTACTGTTTCTTTTACTTTTTCCATTACGCCAAGTGCTCTGATAAAGCGAGATTCTTCTTCTGATGGAAGATCTCCACAGAAAAGGTAGTTGTCCCTTTCTAATATCGCTATCACATCTTCAAACTTCTCCGGATTTATTCGAAGCAGGGAATCAAAGACAGCATCTCTTAGTTCCCTAAGCTCCTTTTTGGTATATTCTGACACAAAGAACACCTCCTTTTTTTATAAGTAACTCTTGCGAATTGTCTTTTACTATACCATAAAATGCTCTTAGTTGCAATAATGGTCCCGGGGGGGTCGGGCCCCCAGGTTCTCCGGGATTTTCAAGCGCTTGTTTTTTTGCGGAAATATGTGGTAGAATAGCGAAAAGTTAAATTATTTTACCCATGAGAAATATTGAAAACCCGGAAATCGGTAGAGCGCCCCATAACAAGGAAGACCTTTCAAGAAACAGGATTCTTGAAGGGGCCCCCATCGCTTACGAAAGCGGAGAGATTATAGGAGGCGTTACCCCGGAAGAGGCAAAAATTTTGCTTGAAAAAACAGAAGAGCTCCCCGAATACCAGGAGTATCTTAAAAGACACGTCCGGATAGAAGAAATTGCAGATAAGCTGGATTCTTTGGCAAACAAAAAGGAAAATGAAGAGGAAAAAGAAACCATTTTAATGCTTAAAGATATGGCTTGGGGCATTGAAAACTCTTCTTTTGATTACGCTAAAACAGTACGGAAAATGGAAAAATTTTCCGAAAAAGAAAAGTTCCGTCTAGAGCCCTTCGATTACCAGCAAAAAATGGAAAGCTACGACAGAAGAAAAAGATCCATCCACGAATCTATTATTTCTCAGTTAACAGCGCTAAGGCGCAATATAGAGGAGCTTTCTCAAAAGAATATTGATATAAGTCCAGACATCACTTTTTCTAAAGAAGCCTTAGGAGACCGCGATTATATCGGCAGATGGGCTTTTATTACCGCCGTCGGGAAAGAGCTTGAGGCGTACCGCGAAAAACTCTCTCAAAAAGAAAAAGAAGCGGCCTGAATATCATGAAAAATATCATAAGAGATTCTTGTCCTATTATGTCCTATCGAGCCTTGTTTGTGTCCTAAAAACCTTTTTCACCTGTCCTAATAAGGACAAGAGGAATTTGCTTTTTTCTATCCTTTCTTTTATAATACCCCCAAGAATTTATTCTTCAAAAAAGGAGGAATAAGAATGTCCTTTATTATCATAAGAGAAGTGCCCCACAACAAGTGGCATATCTTAATGCAAGACTCCCGGAAAACAACGCCAATCCTAAAAGAATGTAACTCAGAAGAAGAGGTGCTGGAAACAATTAAAAAAATACTCCCCGAACACAGCATGATTCCCAAGGAAGAAACTCGCAAGCAAGAAAGAAAAATTCACAAAAACCTTCAGACAATTATTGGGGAGTATAATAAGAGCGGCGCGTCCTTGGCTCACCTCCTTAAATCTTACCGCTCACTGGCCATTTGGATTGCAGAAAACAATCTGGCGGAAACCATCCTTAAAACGGGAGATATGGGCTACTTACACTCCTTCTGGAAAGTATGTGCCTATCACGGCATCTACTTGAAGCCAGAGGAAAAGAAAGAAATCTTTAATGATTTTTTCCAAAAAGCGGTACTTCACTAAAAAAAGGAGTCGGTACACCACCGACTCCTTACTCTTTTTACAATCAAAAATAGTGCTCTCGGACCGATTTGAACGGCCATTTCCGGCTCCGGAGGCCGGTGTTCTACTTTTTTCAGGTTATAAAATCAAGATAATTCTCTTTATTTACCGTGTTAAATTTAACATTCTTATAGCTTCGCATAAAATCCTTTGGCGGTCTTGCCTTTTTTTCTCCCCACTTTATCTCATAAGCAAAAAGCCTATCGCCGCTTTCTTTTACAATATCTATTTCCTGCCCGGTATGAGTTCTCCAGAAATAATATGTATCCACCGCCTCTTCAAGACTGCTTCTCTTTAGCATCTCCATAAAGATAAAGTTTTCCCAAAGAGAACCAATATCGTTCCGCATACTAAGCTCGTTAAACTGCCCGATAACCGCGTTGCGGACACCGTTATCAAGAAAATAATATTTTGCTTTTTTTGATATTTCATTACGAAGATTACGACTAAACCCTCTGACTTTTTTTATCACAAACATTTTTTCTAATAAGTCTAAATAACGACCAACTGTCTTCACGTCAGTTTTTACCGTTTGTGCAATTTCATTCACAGAAATTTCGTTTCCCACCTGAAATGAAATACATCTGGTGATATCCATTAATAGTTCCGGTGATTTAATTCTGTCCAGCATTAATACATCTTTAAAAAGATAAGAAGACACCAGTTCTGTAAGAATTTTTATTTTCCTCTGTTTATCTTTTTCCAAAAGTAATTCCGGATAGGATCCAAAAATAAGAAAATCTGAAAGATTGTTTTTAAGTTCAAAATTACTTAAATTTACTTCTTTTTGAGAAACAGGTAGAAGCAACATGGTAAAGTGTCTTCCAGTTAAGGGTTCACCGATTTTTTTTGAAAGATCAAAAGAAGAAGATCCTGTAAGAATTACTGTTTTTTGAGGATATTTGTCAATAATCATTTTTACGCCTATTCCAACACTCGGAATGTATTGGGCTTCATCTATGGCAATTAAATCATAGCTGCTTGCAAAATCAATTATATCTTTCCGTTTTTCATATTTAAAAAGTTCACGCAGTGTAAAATCATCTCCCGTAGAAACAAAAATACGGGAGTATTTATTCTTGGTATTTTTGTCGTTCAAATACGACTCCAAAAGCGTTGTTTTTCCAACACGCCGAGGCCCGTATATTATTAGGGCCCTCTTGGGAGCAATACTCTTTTCTATTTCTTGTTTTCTCTCAAACATCATATTCTGGTTGTAGGGTATCATAAACCATAAATTTAGTCAAATTTATGGTATTACAAACCATAAATTTATACAGAATCCTTTTCCATAAAATATTTTAGTGCTCCCGGGCCGATTTGAACGGCCATTTCCGGCTCCGGAGGCCGGTGTTCTATCCGTTGAACTACGAGAGCTTCTTTAAATTTGCGAAGGTCGGACCTTCGCAAGTTTTTTAGAAGATTTTGCGGAGAGTTTTTAAAATAATGGAAAGATCCAGGAAAAAAGATCTGTTTTTAATATAATACAAATCATATTTAAACTTCTCTTTTGCTTCCTCTACCGAAGCGGACGGCGGGTAGTGGAGCTGTGCCCATCCGGTAATCCCGGGCTTAATAACACACCGCAAAGAGTAGAAGGGAATTTTTTTCTCAAACATCTTTACAAGCTCCAGCCACTCGGGCCGCGGACCGACAAAAGAAAGATCTCCCTTGAAAATATGAAGAATCTGGGGTATTTCGTCAAGATGGAGATTCCGCAACACCTTCCCCACTCTTGTTATCTGGTTTTTGTCTTTCTCCCGCCAAAGCTCCTCTTTTTCTTTGGCAGAAACCTTCATAGTACGAAACTTATAGAGAGTAAACACTTCTCTGTCCTTTCCCACCCTCTTTTGGGTGTAAAAAACAGGTCCCCGGGAATCAATTTTAATTGCCAGGGCGACAAAGGGAAAAAGAACCATGAAAACCAGCGTTCCCAAAAAGGAAAGAAAAATATCAAAAACTCTTTTGAAAATCGCTTCCGCCTTTTTCTCGGAACGGGAGACATTCTCCAAAAACCAGCTCTCGTTTACCGCGTCAATAGGCACTTTACCCGTCAAAAACTCGTAAAAGTCGGCAAAACTGACGTAATTTAATTTAAAGGGCAAACTGGAGTAAATTTTGCGCATCAGTTCTTCGTTTCCGGAAATAAAGCGGGGGAAAACAACTGTAACTACCCCTTCTTTTTCAATTATTTTTTTTATCTCCTTAACATCGGAAACCGTTCCGTGCTTTGTTCTTCTAGAAACAGAAGACAGTTTTTCAAAAGACTCCTTGTCCGGGGCAAAAAAAGCAACCACCTCATACCCGGCTTGGGAGAAAAAATCTTCTTTAATAAGCTCTTTTAGTCCTGGACGGAAGCCGATAATTATAATCTTTTCCCGAAAGTTCCTTGTCTTTAACGCCAAAGACAAAAAATACCGCCACAGGTAAACGGTTGCCGCAAAAAAGGCAACGTGCAAAACAAGAATAGTTTTCGGAGTAATGAGTGATTCGGGGCGGAAATAAAAGTATCCTACCGCAAAAGCGCCGGCAAAAAAAGAGAAAATAAGGAGGTTTTTTAAAAATTCAAAGATCTTCCTTAAGGGAGGTACTTCGTAAAAGTTAAAGGCGTAAAGAATCAAAACCCAAAAAATAAAAACGAAAGAAAATTCGTAGAGAAAAACCCTTGTTCCCGGACCGGGCAGAAAGGAAAAATCACCATACCTCACCGCCAGTGCCAGAAGCAAAGTACCGTACATAAGGGCAATATCCCCAAAAAGCAAGATATACTTTAAAAAATTCCTATTTTTCATTCTGCTAAATTATAGGTTTTTATAGTTTCTTTCACAACCCTTTCTTCGCCAAACTCTTTTTCCACTGTTTTCCTTGATTCCCGCCCAAAATTTTCCCTTAAATTTTTGTCTCTAATCAAAATCTCTATTTTCTCCGCCAAATCCGCCGCCTTTTTCGGTTCAACCAAAAAACCGCTTACCCCGTGTTTTACTACCTCTCTGCAGCCAGAAATATCGGCAACTACAAGAGGAAGCCCCATTGCCCCTGCTTCAAGAAGGATTTTGGGCACTCCTTCCCTGTAGTAAGAAGGAAAAACAAAGATATCGGTCAAAGAAAGCACTTCTCTTACATCCTTCCTCTCTCCCAGATACTTCACCAGCCCCCTCTCTTCCCACTCTCTTATCTTTTTTTCAGGAATTCCGGAAGGGTTTTCCCTGTCTACCGGCCCTGCAAGCAGAAAGTGTAAATTATCTCTTCTTTTTTTTAGAATTTCCGCCGCCTCAACAAACTCTTTGATTCCTTTTTGCCAAAGAAGGCGGGAGATAAGGGTAATTGTGATCTTTTCTTTGCTGTAATTTATCTCTTTTTCCAGCTCCTCTTTTTTTTCTCTGTCAACGTTTTTTAAAGAGAATCTGTCGGTATCCACTCCCGAGCCCCTAATAAGCTTTGTTTTTTCTTTTTTAACAATATTTAGGGCAATAAACTCTTCCATATCCTCTGGATTTTGGAAAATAACTCTTTTGGCTCTTTTTAACGACTTTTTATAAAGAAAAACGACAATTCTTTTAAGCACTCCTTCCTTCTTAAAGGCGTATCCCGAGCCGGTTATACTGCAGTATATCTGCCTTACTCCGGCCATATTTTGGGCAAGAGTGGCAAAAATGCACGGCTTAACGGTAAAGTTGTGGCAGATATCCGGTTTTTCTTTTCTGCAAAAAGAAAAAACCCTGAAAAAGTAAATCAAGTCTCTCCCTAAAAAATCAATGCTTCTTTTTAGGGGAAATTCCTTGAAAACAAACTCCTTTTTTAGCTCTTTTGTGTAATCTCCTTTTGCCGCGCAGGCGTAAATCCGAAAACCCCTTTTTTTCATTTCCCGCATCAGCCCGAGCCGGAAATTATAAAGGGAAAAGTCGGTATTTGAGAAATAAGCAATCTTATTTTCCTCCATTTGTAGTAGTAATCTTTTTTATCTTCTTCCCTATCTCAAAGAGGTTGGGTTCTCTCATTCCTATTTTAAAGATGTTTCGCGTGCTTTACCGGGTGAAACACAAATAGACGTTGTAAGACCGGGATCGTGTCGTTTACAAAAGACGGAATTTGGGTTTTACAACAGCCTGCGATTAAAAAAGACAGCTTGCCAGCTGCCGTTGTTTTATAATTTTATAGTCTTTTCAAAATTTCCAGATACTCTGCCGGACTTATACTTAAAATCCTCAAGTTGTTTCTTACAACAAAAACTGGTATGTCGGCATCCTTCGGAAAAACTATGGGTCTTTTTAAATCACTTCTCCAATAAATTAAATGATCACCCGTAGTTCTTTTGTGTTCACATCCGATATATTTGAGGAATTTTGCAAACTTTCTCCAGTGCACGGGGTTGAGCTTAGGCATGGAAAACTAAACCTTAATTTCTTGCGACTCTTGAGAAATTACCACAGGAGGTTTCCATTTCTTTTGTGCTTTTTTCCAGCCTAATTCTTTCAGCACTTCTTCAGACGTTCCTCGTTCGTATATCTCTTGAAAAAAAATACGAACTGCCTCTTCAAAGCGCCTTCTTGCCTCCTCATAGGTGCTTCCCGATGTCGAAAGATCAAGGGCAGGCGAATAAGCAACAAACTTTCTGCCTTCTTTTAAGACGGATACGGGAAGATTGAATTGTAACTGTAGTTTCTTCATTGCCTATATTGTATTAAACCTCTATGGATTAGTCAACATCTTATCATTTTTAAAATTTTCACTTTCAAAAACTGACTCAAAACACAACCCCAAGAACTTATTCTTTGTTGTCCGTGTCGGTGATTTTCTTTATTTTCTTTCCTATCTCAAAAAGGTTGGGTTCCTTCATTCCTATTTTAAAGATGTTTTCAATCAAATCCCCTCCCGCATATCCGGCGATAACGGCAAGAGAAAGAGGAAGGGCATCAATTTCCAGGAAAATATGGGCCACGTCTTGTGCAACCCAGGCGGAAACATACCCCACCACTCCGGAAAGCAAAACCGCCCCTGAAAAATAGTACGGCCTTATCTCCACGTCCTTGTAGGAGGTCATATATTTCACAAGACCCACTCCCCCTCTTAAAAGTCCTCCGAAAAGTCCCGCAATTAAAAAAGACATAATGTGTTAATTTTTAATTTTTAATTTACAGAGGTCAGACCTCTGTAAGTGTTTCAAAAATGTTTTTTAGTTTTGGGATAGTTTTTTGTATATTTGGTAAACGCTTTGGGCGTATCTTTCCCAACCATGTCCCTTGACCGTTTTTCTCCAAAGAAAACCTTCTTTTGGTTCCCGGGGCAGGACCTCGGAAAAAATTACTCTTTTAAATTTTCTTTCTTCAGCTTGAGATGAAATATCACTTCATCTTTAAGGTTTTCTTTTGCCCACGCTTTCTGCTTTTCATCCAAAAGCTCGCCTATTCCGGCAAGAATATTTTTCTCGCTAAATTTTTTTTCTACCAAATTAATAGCTCGCGCTAAATAATCGGCAGTCACAAGCCCTGTTCTTTCTTTTATCAAAGCTTCTTTTATTGGCCATTCTGTTTTCAAAAAATAATAAACATCAAAAACATCGCGGACAACAGGCGATTTTCTGTCGGTTAAAGCGACAAGCTTATTGGTCAACATTGTTGCCTCATCAACCATTTTAATAGGTATGCCAAATAACCAAATGATTTTATAAGAATTATTCTGCCAAACCCTCGTATTAAGCTCAATTTTAATATTAGGCGCATCTTTTTCGTAATCAATCAAATAAAAAATAGTGAATCGTTTATTCTGAAATTCCTTAATTTCTCCGTGTTTTTCTATTACTCCCTGGAGTCGAGCCTTATCTTCCTCACTTAGCGTACTTAAAACATCAAAATCAAGATCAAGCGAAAGGCGGGGTAAATTATAAAACATCATTGCAGCGGTTCCTCCCTTAAAAGCAATCTTGCCGTCCAGAGCTTTAACAATGTCGATAAGCAGCGCTGTCAACGTGTTCTTGTGTCTTTTTATATCTATTTTCTTCCTAGTCATATTTCTCCGTATTTATAGAACAGATTTAACTTGTTTCTTAACCCACGAAGGATACTTACCGACCAATGCCTCTAATCTGGCCGAGTTAAGTTTATCAATATTATCAAGATTAGGAGCAATTCGAAGATAAAAACAATCAACTGTTGCTCGCTCTATTGTGGCAATAGTAACAGAATTCTTGGTAATTAAGCCATTCGTATCGTAAAGTAATGATTTTTTTATCTTATAATAAACATATTCTCTATCATCAATTCTCCTGCGATAACCAAAATTGGCGACCGACTCTATTCTTTCACTGGCTTGAAAAGATATCCCGTGATAAAAAAGGGCTGAATTAAGCGAAACATATGAGGGCGCAACAAGAGTGTTAGCTAACTCATAGGCGCTATAATCTTCCGATAATGCATAAAGTCCCTTGGCTAGCCTCAAAAGCAAACCTCTGTCAACCATACGTTTAACAGTAATTTTAAAATTTGCCTCTGACAATTGCCACGTTTGTCTAAGAAAACTCGCGGAAAACACTGTTTTTCCCGTTTTTTGAATTAATTGCAGTCTTTTTACTTGACTCATATTAAACAGTAGTATACATAATTGTATACTACCATTGTATATGGTAATAAAAATATGTCAATGGCTTATTAATCTAAAATTACATCTCCGAGGTGTTTTTCATCTCGAGGATGGGATTGGAGGGGGTTGGGTTGAGGTTAATAGGATAGTTTTTTATATATTTGATAAACGCTCTCTGCATATCTTTCCCAGCTGTGCTCTTTGGCAAGTTTTCTTCCCCTTCCCACCATTTCTTTTATTTTGTCAGGGTTGTCGTAAAAGTAAAGTATTTTTTCTTTTATCGCTTCTTTATCTTTCGTTGGTATAATAAACCCTTCTTTTTCGTTTCTAACCACCGACCCTGCGTTGGGAGTAGTGATTACCGGTAAACCGCAAGCAAGCGCTTCATAAACTGCTTTTGCTGAACCTTCGTTTAAAGTAGGAAGGATAAATACATCGTTCTTAGGAAGCTCTTTACTTACATCAACAAACCCATGAGAAACAATATTGTACCTTTCCGCTTCTTTAAAATATTCTCTAACTTCGCTCGTTATTCTTCCATAAAAGTGAAGTTCCGCATTTTCCAAATTCATTTCTTTCCACGCTTCAATTAAAGTATCGGCACCTTTTCTCTTGCCTGCCGCTCCAACAAAAGCAAAGCGAATCTTTTTGTTTTCTTTTTGAAAATCAGGCTTGAATTTTTCGGTAT
>PUMQ01000014.1 GCA_003551435.1 Candidatus Nealsoniibacteriota bacterium | reverse complement strand
CTGCCTCCCCAGCCCGTTTTTGAGTATTGGAACAAGGGCGAGAGAGCGAGTGAAAGCGAGCGAACGAGCCCGATGTTAAGAGGGACTTTATGCCTGTTTTAGCTTAAAAAGACCGCTATTGCCTGGATTTAAGAAAGAGGGAGCAGGTTGGCGAGCGAGGAGCAGGCGAAGCCTGGGACGAGGGTCGACCGAGCCAATCTGCGACCGACCAACGGAAAGAGAAACGGGCAAAATAACAATGAAAAAGAAACACGAAAGTAGTATATAGTCGGGGGCAAGGTTTTCAGTTTTTTAGGTCTCTTGTTTTGAGATTATGGATAAGATTTGGTAAGATGATAGAGAAAGTTTGAGATTGTTTAATCTTAGAGCCGCGTAAAGCGGCTTCGCCGCCACGCGGCGGAGCCGATTGAAGCGAGTCCCGTGGGACGTGATTGCCGAAGGCAATTTTACGTTCTTTACGGGACCCAAAAATATGTACTACGTATATCTACTCGAGAACAAGAACGATAAAAGTTCGTATATCGGAAGTACTTCTAATTTAAAACAGAGAATAAAAGATCATCAATCTGGAAGTGGAGGTAGGACAACAAGATTAAAAAAAGATTGGGAGTTAATATACTTTGAAGGGTATTTAAATAAACTTGACGCTCTTGGAAGAGAAAAATTCTTAAAAAGTGGTTCTGGCAGAAAATATCTTAAAAAACAGCTCCAAAACCACCTCTCTTAAAAGATAATGCTAGTAACCGAGACGGGTAAAACCGAGCATTGGCTCGGTTTTTTGTTTTTGTGATATAATGAGACAGGTCGAACAGCTTAAAAATAACAAAACAAAAATATGGGCTTTAAGTCTTTTATGGATTCAAAAGTGAAGAAGATGGACTGGCTGGATGTGGGAATGGTTAAATGGAGTTGTATAGCTTTCGGAGTTCTGCTCGTGATGCTTTTTCCTGCCTTGCTGGATATCAATATTTACTATGTTCTTGCGCTTGCCGTGGTTTTGGCGATAAGGCCGGCGTACAGGGTTTATTTCAAAAAATAGATTACTTCATTACTGTGCCGGCTTTTTGCCCGAGTACGGCTTTTTGAATTTTAGATTAAAAATATCTCCGATCGAGACGGGTAAAACCGAGCATTGGCTCGGTTTTTTGTTTTGTAAAAGTGAAATAAATATTGTTAAATAGTGTATAATTACAGTAGAGCTAAAATTAATTTAGATGGAACAAATAGATGATAAAACCGATGAAGAATTGGTTCGGTTGGTTTTGAAAAATAAAACTGAAGCTTTTGATGTTCTCGCCGGACGTTATGAGAAAAAGTTATTAAGATACGGAAAAAGATTCTTATATAATTATGAAAATATTGAAGACGTGGTGCAGAACGTTCTTATCAAGGCGTATGTAAATATCAAGAGCTTTGATCCTTCAAGAAAGTTTTCACCTTGGATTTATAGGATAGCTCACAATGAGTTTATAAATCTTATTAAAAAAGAAAAAAAAGAACCGTTTCTTTTTCTTGAGACCGATGTCATTTTTTCTTTTGCCGGAAAAGAAAATTTCTTAAAAGACATCGAGACAAGAGAAGAGAAAGAAGAGATAGAAAAATATTCACATAAATTAAAAGAAAAGTATCGAGAACCGATAGTGCTTTACTATTTTGAAGAGAAAGATTATCAAGAAATTTCTGATATTTTAAAGATCCCGATTTCTACTGTCGGGACAAGGCTAAAAAGAGGCCGTAGCGAAATTAAAAAGTTATTACATGAAAAAAGGAAATAGTAAAAACTCAATAACTGAGAAAGTTGTTTCCAAGATTGAAAAAGGGGAGTTAAAAATGAAACCCAAGGCTTATTTTATTGCTAAGTCATTTTTAGTAATCGGTTCGTTAGCTTTGTTTTTCTCACTTCTTCTGTATTTCGGGAGTTTAATAGTTTTTGTTTTAAGGATAAATGATATTTTCCTTTTTCATGGAATTGGATTTTACGCTATAAGAAACATTCTTTTATCGTTCCCCTGGTACCTTGTTTTCTTAATTTTTGCCCTGATTTTGCTGATTAGTGCAATTGGCAGAAAATTTCAATTTGTTTACCGAAAGCCGTTTATTGTTTCTCTGTTTGCAATATTGACAATAGTCGTTATTAGTAGTTTTTTGATAGAGAAATCTTCTCTGCATTATTCTTTTTTCAGATTGGCAGAGCAGGAAAGATTGCCACTGGCCGGAAGAATGTATAGAAATTTAGGTAATCTTGATATTGAGGATGCTTATTTCGGAGTAATCTTAGAAAGAAGAAATGATTATTGGGCGATGGAACTTGATAGTGGAGAAAAAGTTGATTTGAAAATAACCGAAAAAACAAGAGGAAGGCGCTTATACCTACAAATAGAAGAAGGAGAAAAAGTTCTTGTGATTGGTGAGATGGATGAGGGAGTGATAGATGTAATTAGTTTCAAAACCATTGAAAGACGTTTTAGATACAACAACCAAAGATTAAATGAAAGATAAGTGCGACTTTTTTGTATTAATATACAGAAAGGTCGGTAAGAGTTTATTAAAACGTAAAGCTTGTGCTAATGGCAAAAAAATTAATTGTTGGAATGATGTTCTTAGGAGGGATTGTTTTCTTCTCAACAGGATTTGTTTTTGCTTCTGAGGAAGAAACAAAGCCGTATGAGTCTATGACGAGATTTAGAGGAGAGGACAGCTTCTCTGCCCAAGAAATGGACATTTCGAAAGAAGATTTTCACGTTTACAGGAACGAGACCAGGGACCAACATAGACAAAGCAGATTAGAAGAAAGAGAGGAAAGATTAATGGCGGCTGTTGAAAGAGGATGTATTACAGAAGATGAAATGCTAGAAAGAATGCAGATAAGAAAGGGAAGGTTCTCAAAATAACAGGTAATCTTTTTTATCAATAAGAGCGCTTTATTTTAAAAGCGCTTTTATGTTTATACTGGGAAATTAATCTCTTTTAGTTCTAAATCAAAAATAAGTAATTAAGGCGCGAGTATTGTCTCGGTTTTTTTTTGTGTTATAGTTAATTTAAGGCGTACTTAAAAAAGTATTATGGAAAACGAAAATCCTTCCAATTTAATAGACAGATTAATTGCTTGGGATAAGAGAAAGTACGTTATTGCGGGAGCGGCTTTTTTGGCAGTGATTTTGCTGATTTTTCTTTTTCGATCTGGTGTAGAGGAAGATCCTCGCTTGCGTGACAGGGAAGACAGAATTACCGATATTAGTGAGACGGAGGATAAAGAAGAAAACGATAGGGATGAGGTTGACACTGAATATGAAATGGAAAACGATATTCTTGATGAAATGATAAGAGGAGAAAAAAAGAAAAAGGTTGATCCGAGGACAGGAGAGGAGCATGATGTTATTGTTTATTCCGGCACGGGTGTTCAAGAAATGAGAATAGAAGAGTCAGAAGAGGACCACGTCCTTTTCTATATTCAAGGAAACAAAGAGAGAGAACATTTTGTAGTTACGGGGTATACGGAAACTCACACCTTTTACGGCGGAGGCGTTTCTACGCGCATGTTTGTAAACACTTTTTCTCCTTATGAAGGAGTTCTGCTGGACCCGGGAGGAAGAACAAGGGTTCTGGAGGTTAAAGCGGAAGGCCCTTGGAAAGTGGAGGTGCGGTCGGTAAACTCTGCGAGAGAAATTGAAGTGCCCGGAGAATTAAAAGGGGAGGGAGGAGAGGTTTTACGAATTGAAGGAACACCCCAAAGAGCTACTATTGTCGGGAACTTGGAAGCGAGACACACGCCCGAAAACTTTGAAGTCAATGCCTATAATGACTACCAAAGGTCTCTTGTACGGACAAGCGATGCCTACGAGGGAACAGTTTCTATTCCAAGCGATACGGCTTTTTTGGAGGTAATTACGGGCAATAAATGGGAGATTACGCTTGAATAATTCTCTTACCTAAGAAGAGGGAAAACAGCGTAGTGTGTGGCACAGGACTTGTAAGAGGAAAACCAGGGAGGTCCGGTCCACACGCGGCACGTGTTCATATGGTGGCCTTTGAGGTCGGGGATAGGCCTAAAGTCCAAAAATACTCCGCATCCGTTATCGGCCTTTTCCCATGTTTTTCCTGAAGAAAGAATTACTCCGTAATTTCCCTGAATGTCCATTGACCAAACTCCGGAAACAGAAAGGGGAAGAAATTCAGGCGTAAGGAGGTCAAGATATTCGAAAGAATAATCCTCATTAAAATCGGGCTTTTCATGTACTTTTATGAAACCCTCTTCCGGAGGTTTTTTATTTACCCGCATAACTGTAACAGAAGAGATATTCTCTCCGCTTACGGGAAAATCCATGGGTTTGGAAGAATCGTTTAAAAAGAATTCGCACCGCCCTTGGAAAGCAGTTTTTTCGTGTAAAACGACGCCGTAATAGTAATCAAGAATATTTCCTTTTTCATCAAGATGGTTGGCAATGCGGACGGTTTTGATACCGATACCTTTCTCTTCTAGGTTTCTTGTGGAGAAGGTTATTCGGTGGATATTTTTTTCGAGTTCTTCCAGATTACTTTCCTCTATATCATCCGGAATTGTTTCTTTTTTTGAAAGATAAATTCCTGGCGGGAAAAACTCTACTTGCTCTGTAATTTCCGGTTCTTCCACTTCTACCAACTCCGGATTAAGGGCTGAAAGAAAAAGGAAAGAAGAGAGAATAATAAAGAGGCCTACGAGAGCGGAAAGGAGGCGTTCTTTTCCTTCTTTTGTTTTTATAGGGTCTCCTGCGGATGTTAGCCACATCAGCCCCCCTCCAATGAGAGCAATAGCGGAAACAACTGTTCCTACCGCCATTAGAAAATAAATGACATACAGGATGTAGAGGGGGAGAGAACCCGTTTCAAGGGCGGTAAAGCGTACTCTTTCCATATCCGAGTGGGCAGCCCCAAGGCCTATTTCTTCTCCACTTGCAAAACCTGCAGAACAGACAAGTGCTAAAGAAAAAAGAAAGACAAAAATGTATATTTTCCGCATGAGACTATTGGCCTTCTTTAAGCGGGGTGTAAGAACAGCAAAACCAGTTGAGATTATGCGTGTTAACTACGAAACCGTCTTTTCTTGTTTTTGTATAACGAGGTAAATCCTCTTCTTCAACAACCGGTCCGAACAACGGAATTTTTCCCGTTCTTTTTCCCTCAAGGGTGTCTTCGAAGTGTTCAGGTCTTGTTATACAGGCGTCAAGCTCGGCTCTTGAATAATTCAGCTTTCTTGTAATTAATTCGTGTTTGGTAATGGACTTACTGCCTCCTGCCGCGCAAATCGCTCTTTCTTCCGTACTCCTTATATCCTCATTCAACCGGTGGCAGACATTTTCCGTAGGAGCGTTGAAATATCCTGCTGTAAGGAGAGCGATACGGTTTCTGATATCCCTTAATCTTTCTCTTGACTCTAATACATCATTGTGTGCCGCGTATATCGCTTCTTTATCACAGGTTAAATCGCACTCCCCGCAATAAGGCGGATCCTCATCACAGCCGCTACAAGAAGTACACGGGCAAGAACAGGGTTCCGCAAGCCGGTTCATTATCTCTTGGAGTTCCAGAAAACACGCTCCCTCTACAAGGTAATCATCTATTGTATTTAGAAGACTGGTGTAATGATTCCAAATAATGTCTATTGGTTCTCCGACCGGAATTTCCATTCCGCAGGTTAAGTATTCGGCCGGGGAATCAAACATTTCCTTAAATTCATCAGGAGCAATATCTTGTGGAATGTTCTCTACGGCTGTCGCGTAATCTACAGCTATTTTTTGGGGAAGATTTTTTATTGTCTCTTCTATGTCTTGTCTTAAAACATAAAGAGGATTTTCTTTATTAACTGATTGACTTCTTATCGGGAAGGTAGGGCAGGGAGGACTTTGAGGGCACGGACAGGGAGGGTATCTTCCTTCGTCCGGTCCGACTGATAAGGGTTTTTCTACAATGTGCCACCAGAGGAAGGGGGGAATTTCACTTTTGTCCCGGCGAGGATTGACGGGCAGTATTGGCGGAAACACTGGTGCTTTTTCAAGATACCACCAAACATAAGGAGGGATCGCTCTTCTTGTTTGCCAGTTTTCCTCCCTTGCTAACCTCTCGGCGTCTCTTATAATCTCATCATCTTTCGGTTTTTTGAGATAAAAAGTGGTAGGATCGTTTTCTTCAACTATTTCTCCACCGACCCTCGTTTTGTAGATAATGTTTTCAATCCACTTTTCCCAGTCCCAATAATACAAGGTGGTACGGTAGTAAGAAGGCAGTTCTTTTGTTTCTTGGTAGGATACGACTTCCACTTCCTCTTTTTCGCGATACCGACGGTCTAGAAGAAAGGAGGTGTAAGGAACAATGTGTTTTGCGCCCAAAGTTTTTATCATACTTGCTTTGTGAAGCTGGAAAATATCTTCTTCCAGCGGCGCTTTGGCGTCAACTAATCTTATGAGGTGGTATTTGAACTTTTCCATATAGTACCTAATTTCTGCAATTTTCATTCGGACGGACGGAGAAATTTCAGGACATGGGTCACAGCAAGATGCGCGGGCTTCTTCTGTTTTTAACATTTCTGCAAAAAAAGAAGAGAGAAGGTTTATTCCGCTTTCTAAGGCCGAAAAAGGGAATATCTTCATGTTATTTAGAAAGGCGTAAAAAAGACTGTTTTCGTTTTCCGCTCCGCTTCTTCTGTAAATGGTATCTGCGATATTGGGATTGTTTCTTTTAAGTTCGTGGATTGGCAGAGTTTGCCAGTAGGGGACTGACGGATCACTGCGGTATACAACGCCTTTTTCCCTATCAATGCCCGTTAAGACGTAAGCGTGAAGTCCTGTGCGGGTAGAGCTGTGAGGTGTTCCTCCGCCTCCCATAATAACCATATGTCCCTGGTCAAGCGCTCCCAGAATCGCTTCCATAGTGGGCAGTTTTTTCGCCTCCAGTTCCGGATACTGGTTGGCCGCGTTATGGACCACATTGTAAGTGGTTCCGTTTCCGATGTAGGCGAGAGAGTAACTTCGGACATCAATGGGGGTTACTTTTTGCTCAAGAAGAGAATCTACCACCATGGCTACCGAAGTGACGTAGCATCCAGCCGAGGCAAAGGTGGTGGTTCTTCCAAAAGGCATAGGTCCCCACGGGTCTTCAAACTGGGCATAATAAGTGCTGTCATTAAATCCGGTTCTTGCCTTGGGAAGAACATTTACCAAATTTTCCAGAGCATCTTTCATTTCCCCGCTGAGAACCCCTATTTCTTGTTCGTATTTTTTTAGAAAACGATCCATTTCGCCCCTTATCTCCCTTAAACTTTCGGTTGTCGGTCCCTTGTCCATTAGGGTTTCCAGTTTTTCAACGATTTTTTCAAGCTCGTCTTTAAAATCACTTTCCCTCAACGTTTCAATCTCTACTTTCGCTTTACCGACAGCATTGTTTATCAGTGTTTTGCGCAGTCCGTGGGGCGCTTGGCTAAAAGCTATAAAATTTCGCGAGATATCCTCGGGCATTATGAGAGCGTTGGGGGGTCTTGCGTGTGGCAGGTGGGGAGAAAAAGGTATCGGATGAGGATAAAAGTAAGGCTCGTCACAATCACACTCCCTTCCCTCGGGGCACTCTTCTATAATTTCCAGAAGCTGGTGTCCGCCCTCAACAACGGCATCCGCTTCTCTTTCTGCTTCGTCTACCGCATCGAGAACGTCATAAACTTTATCTCTTGCATTTACGTTTAAAGCGGCGTTTTCTATCAGCCGGCCAAGAGGTACTTGAAAGTAGGCATCTTTTATTCTCCACTCAAGGTCAATTTGCGATATCCGCCTTCTCTCTTCCAGGTCGGTTAATTGGAAAGTAAGAAGCCTCGGACTAATGGCGTAAAGAATAGAGTGAGAGATAAGGAGAATAACGGTTCCATGTATGGCGCTTGTTATCCATCCTCTTGCTTTTTTCTTTTTTTCTATATCGTCTCCTGAAAAGATGTAAAGAAGCCCTCCGTAAATAATAACAAGAAGAACAACGGAAATAGAGACAACAAGAAGAAGCCGAAAGAGGTAGGCGGCAAAAAGAGGAAGAGCATCCGCTCCGGTTTCTGCCGATTCGGTGATTTCCTGAAGAGAAAAGGTTCCGGGAATTGAAGGGTAGATAACTTCCGTTTGGGCAAAGGCAAGCAAGGGAAGCAAGAGAAAACAAAAAATCAACCCAGATATGAGAACGGTTTTTTTCATTAGCTCATTATAAACAATATCCGATCTATTTCAATGAAAATAACAAAAATCACCTTTGACAAAAAAATAGTCTGCCATATAATGAAGCAATTTACCCAAAGGGAGAGTGATGCAGATGTATATGTGCAGTAATGCACAAGAGGACATTAAAAAAGCGTTTTCCGATGAATCTCTTTCTCAAGAAGAAAAAAAAGAGTGTCTGAAAAGAGCATACTGCCACGCGTTAACCGGAGACAATAAGGGCAAAATGCGCTGCCGGATGATATTGCACTATATCTCTGACAAAATTTGTTGCTTAACATTGAGAAAAAGAGTGAAAAGGATTTATTGCATGAAATGCTGGGATTATATTAGAGAAACCCTGGTAACCAGAGAAGAAGAGTATAATTCCAATCATGCCAGAACAGAACACGTTATGAAAAAGAAAGACTTGGCCTTCCTGCTTTCATCCGGAATTTTGTACATTTACTGTAATAGCTCTCCCTCGCCCCGTAGATAATACGGGGTTTTCTTTTTTATTAGCTGCAAGAGACTACCTCCTAATCTTACCCCTTATATTTTTTTGCTCTAAAGCGGTAAAGAGAAATTTCTTCCGTGGAGGTATCAATACCTGCTTTTTTGCAGGCAACGGAAACCTGCTCTTCAGGAGTATTTATTCCTTCCAGCCCGGGAAGAAGAAGCCCCGTTTTATATTTTTCTCCTCTTACTATTATTCCGTACTCTAAAGGATTGAGCTCTTCAAGACTTTTTACCGGTTCGGGCTTGTTTAGTATATAAACTTCGTAGGAAAGGAAAGGCAGCTCTTCTTCTTTTACGGGCCCGAAGCGGTAGTCCTTGCTTGCTGCTGCCACTGCGTTATGGATTATCTCCTCGCAAATACTGCTTTTTGCGGGAGAAGGAGTCCCGATACACGCTCTAAGATTTTTATCTTTTTTGATAGTGACAAATACTCCTGCTTTTTTTGTAAAAAAATCCTTCGGAAGATTTTCGGGGGGCTGAATGATATCTTTTTCTTTAACGAATTTTTCTACAGCGCTTTTGGCAAGTTTTGTGTAAATATTCATATTTTAAAGTTAGCCACCAGATATCCTACACCGAAAGGAGCCTCGTAAGACAAGACCTCCGGCCGGTAGTTTATTTTTGAAGCTTCCAGAATTCCCAAGATAAAACAGATTGAACGCAAGCCGCACTCTCCGGCTTCCGGGTAAAGGGTATCTAGGTTTGTAATCTTTTCGATGTCTTTGTTTTTTAACCCAGAGAGAAGCTCTTTATCAAATTTCTCACCGTCTGGATGAAAGTCGTACGGACCCTCTTCTTTTAGGCGGTGCGAAAGATCTCCGCTTGCAATTAAAACATTTTTTTCTTCAGGGTTAATTTTTGAGAAGTAAAATTGTTCTCCTTGCTTCAAATAAAAGTCGGGAGATTTTCCACCGATCAGAATTTTTTCCGTTTTCGTACTTGTGTCCGGAGCGAGAAAAAAGAGGGGAACATCAAAACCCCAATCGGGATGAGGAGAAGAAATAATAATCCGGTCGGGGTTTTTCTCTTTTACTTCTTCTCCCAGCTTTTGCAAAAACTTAATTGTTTTTCCAACCTTTTCCCTGTCTTCCGGAGAGCCGACGGAAGGAAGAATTATCGGAGGGTGGGGAGCAATAGCGGAAAATATTATAGGCATACTTATTTTAAAATTAAGTTTAGGTTTTCTTTGCACTTGGGACACTTTCCTTTTATATCATACCTTGTGGTTACATAACCCGTCCGATCAATGCAGAGAGTTTTACATTTGGGACAGTAAGTGTTTTCCATAGGGTGCCCGTAAAGATTTCCCGTATAAACGTATTTTAGCTTTTTCTTTTTTCCTATTTTATAAGCTGTTTCTAACGTATACTCGGGAGTTTCAGGAAGGTGTTGGAGCTTGTAGGAAATATGTCCCGAAAAGCGGCTTACGTGCCAAGGGGTTTCCGGACCGAGCTTATCATGAATAAACTTGGCGATGTCTTCAAACGTTTTTTTAGAGTCCGAAAGAGTGGGAATAACAAGGGTGGTAATCTCCACCCAAACGCCGGCTTTTTTCATTTCTTTAGCTGTTTTTAAAACGGGTTCAAGCCGGGCGGAGCAGTTTTCTTTGTAAAAGTCGTCCGAGAAACTTTTAATATCTATATTAGCGGCATCAAGAAGGGGGAGTACTTCCTTTAATGCCTCTTCTGAAAAAAAGCCGTGGGTGACAAAACAGTTCTTTATACCTTCTTTTTTGGCTATTTTCATCGTGTCTAGTGCATACTCTAAAAAAGCGGCCGGGTCGGTGTAGGTGTAGGAAATGCTGGGAATTTTCTGTTCTTTGGCTACTTTGACTATTTCTTCGGGAGAAATTTCTTTTCCTTCCACCCTTCCTGTTATTTTAGGGCCTTGGGACAAGTCCCAGTTTTGGCAGTTTTTACAGGAAAGAGAACACCCCGCGGCGCCCAGAGATAAAGAAACGCTTCCCGGAAGAAAGTGGAAGAGCGGTTTTTTTTCAATAGGGTCAAGATTTAAAGCAGCCGCTTTTTTATAATTCAAAGAGTAAAGCTTTCCCTTAATGTTTTTTCTTACACCGCACTTTCCCGTTTCTTCGGGAGATAAAACGCAAAAATGGGCGCAAGTCTGGCACTGCGTCTTTTTTTTGGGAAGTGATTTATAAAGGTGAGGTTCTTTCATTCTTTCAGTCTATTACAAAAGCACCTTAAATTCAAATTCACTTTCATTTCCAAAAAACTTGCGAAGGTCCGACCTTCGCAACTTCGACCTTCGCAAGTTCCACCGAGCAAAAATGTTTAGGTTCAGATACATGTGATACGCTTGAGTTGAACCTGCAGGGAGTTGCGCCCCCGGGCTTTTTTTAGGGCAAGATGTGCCAAAAAGATTGACAAAACAGGGATTTGTATTATAATGGAAACATGAGGGATTTTATTCTTTCTGTTCTTTTTTTAATCACGCAATCCGCGTGTTCACATATACTGTTTTAATCAGAAAATGAGAGGAGGAAAAAGAAATGAGGAAAAATATTAAAGAAATGTCAGTAGAATTTGATAACTTGCTTAAAGAAGCAACAGAAGGAGTTAAGCCTCCCGACTATATGATTCGATTGTATAACTTTATAGGAAAAATTCCGCTTAAATTAGGGGTAGTTATTTTTCTTCTGACAGGGATTGACACGATAAAAGTTGCAACCAGGGCTTTAAGGAAGCGCACCGATGCTGCGATTCAGGTTCTATATGATTACAAATTCAGGCCGTGGAGATTGATCTGGGGAATTGGAGATCACTTCTGGCAAATGTCTTATAATTGCCGATCAGTCCGCGCTCGCGGTATTTTTACCAGAGAGGCAATAAAAATTTTACTTAGGGCAGCTAGTAAAAATGAAGTAGCAAAGATTGATGTAGTAAGCCTAGGAAGCGGTTCGGGAAGTCAGATGCTTCAGGGAATTGCAGATAATAATTTTAGCAGCGACAATATTTATTTGACTCTTGTAGACAACGATTTTCGTGCTTTGGAAATGGGTCGAATAAATGCTCGGAAGCTAAATATAGAAGATCTAATTGACACTCGAGAAATTAGCGTAGGAAGGTTTTTACGAGAAAAAAAACCCGAATCCACTGATTTATTTGAAATGGTGGGACTTACAGATTACTTTAATAACGATCGGTTCTCACGGTATCTGGAGGATATTTACAAAGCTCTTAAAAAAGGGGGCTTCTTTATAGGAGCTAATATCTCTAGCGAGGAAGAGGCAATTTATGCTCATGGTGTGGCCTGCTGGCCGCAAATGTACTATCGTGGAAAAGTAAGAATACAAAGATTCTTGAACATGGCAGGCTTTACTGACATCAGTAATATGTGGATTAGTAAGTGCGGTCTATATACGTTTTGGATCGTGCAAAAGTAGCTTCCCACACGGGTATTCGTGTGGGATTCTTTTTTTTAAAAAATTATGGTAAGATAGTCGCATGGATTTTTACGTCATTTTTGCATTGTCAAATATAATTGTCAGTTTTATTCTGGGGCTCTTTATATTCTTAAAGAATAGAAAATCGCTAATTCATAGGACGTTTTCACTTTTTTGCTTAACTCTTTTTTTATGGAGCGTTGCTTATTTCCTTTGGCAAATTTCTGATAATTATGACGAAGCTCTTTTCTTTTCTCGGACTTTAATGATTGGAGCAATTTTTATTCCGATTACTTATTTGCATTTTCTTTTTGCTCTAACCGGTAAAATAGAAGAAAAGAAAAAGTTTATAAGTGTAGGGTATTTGGTTTTTACTTTATTTCTCCTTTTTGTTTACACTCCTTTTTTTGTTGAGAGTGTCTCTCCGAAACTCACTTTTCCTTTTTGGCCGAATCCTGGGATATTGTATCATCCCTTCCTTTTGGTTTGGGTTTTCTGTATTTTATATTCTGTCTATTTTTTGGGAAAAGAAATTAAGTGGTCTTCAGGCACGAAAGGAATTCAGCTTAAATATATTTTTGTTGCTACGATTATAGGATATGTAGGGGGGGCAACAAATTATTTCTTGTGGTATGACATTTCTATTCCGCCTGTTGGGAACTGGACGGCAAGCGTCTATTTAGCGCTTATTTTTTACACCATTGTCAAATATAGATTTTTGGACATCCGGATTGCCCTGGGAAGGGGGCTGGTTTATCTAATTTCTTTGGTGGCGGTTGTTGGTCCGGGACTTCTTATTATCTCTCTTGGGAAAAGGTTTCCGGAAGCTGTTCCATTTAATTTTGCCGTTGTTGCAGGAGTGGTTGTTGTCGCTTTATTATTCCAGCCGATTTTTTCTTTTTTCCAAAATTTAATTTCCAAATATTTTCGATACACTTTTTACGATTATCAAAAAGTTCTCGGCGATTTAGGAAAGAAGCTTACCAAAATTTTAGACCTTGACGAGCTCTCTTCTCTTATTACCGATACTCTTATCAACACCATGAAGCTTGATAGGGCGGTGGTTTTAGTCAAAAAAGAAAAAAACGGGAGGTATGTTATCCAAAAAAATGTCGGTTTTAAGGAAGAGAACGGAATTTCTTTGGTGAGGGATGACTTTTTAACGGAGTACTTGGAAAGCAGGCAAAGGCCTTTGGTTTATGAAGAGCTTTCTTTAATGCAAAAAGATGCCCAAAGCAAAAAAGAAAAAGAGAGAATTGCCAAGCTCCGGGAGAATATGAAAAAAATAGAGGCGGAGCTTTGTCTGCCGCTTTTAACGGAAAACAAACTTTCAGGAATGATTGTGCTGGGAAACAAGGTCTCCGGCGACCCTTATTTCGAACAAGACATCAATCTTCTAACCAACCTCTCAAATCAGGCTTCTATTGCCCTTTACAACGCCCGTCTTTATTCCGAAGTGCAAGATCTTTCCCGCAACCTGGAGGCCAAAGTAGAAGAGCAGGTAAGGGAACTAAAAAAGGCTTACAGACGTCTTCAAAAGATAGACAAGACGAAAACGGAATTTATGTCCATTGTCTCTCACCAGCTTAGAACCCCGCTTAGTATTATTAAAGGCCAGCTTTCCATGGTTAAAGAGGGGATATATGAAAAAGACAAAGAAAAGGAAAGAAAAGTGCTGGAAAACGTTTATGAGGCTAATGAACGGCTTATTGCCCTTGTTAACGACGTGCTCAATATCTCTCGCATTCAGTCGGGGAGAGTGGAAATCAAAAAGGAGAAAACGGATTTAAAAGAAGTGGTCCGGGCAGCCGTAGAAAGAACCAAACAGTCAGCGGAAGAAAAGGGCATCAGTCTTCTTTTCAATGAACCGGAAGAAGATATTCCTCAAACAGAGGTAGACATTTCTAAGATTGAAAATGTCCTTTTAAATCTTATTGACAACTCCATTAAGTATACGAGCGAGGGGTCGGTAGAAGTGTCTCTTAGAAAAGAGGAAGACGGGATATTAATAGAAGTTAAAGACACAGGAGAGGGCCTTGTAAAAGAAGAGCTGGAGAAGCTTTTTGAAACCTTTTCCAGAGGAGGAGCGGGAAAGAAACACTGGATACAGGGAGCGGGACTCGGCCTTTACATCGCCCGCCAGTTTGTAGAAATGCACGGAGGGAAAACATGGGCGGAATCCGAGGGAGAGGGGAAGGGCTCTATTTTCTACGTGAAACTTCCTCTTTGAAAATAACGGGACTTCTCGCCCGGACTTTTTAACAGGAGTTTTTGTGGTATAATAGCGCTGTTAATAAAAAACGGTTGTTATGAATTTTTTAAAAAAGAGAACTTTGCTTGCCAGTCTAGCGGGAATTGTTTTAATTGCCGGAGCTTTTCTCTTAACTCATGATTTTTCTCTGCCCGAAGAGGAAAACAAAAATAATGGCCGGATGGAAGAGTTTGTAGAGTGCTTGAAAGAAGAAGGAGTGATTATTTTCGGAAGCAGTACCTGTCCGGCTTGCAAAATGTTGGAAGAAGAGTACGGAGGATACGAGGTGATAAAACCGATCTACCTTGACTGTTCAACCTTCGGGGAACGAGAGGAGGTTGCAAGGTGCAGAGAAGAAATGGAAACGGATTTTGTTCCCGAGGTGCAGATAAAGGGAGAGGTTTTTAAGGAGTGGGGAAGCCCCGAAAACCTTGCAAAAGAAACAGGGTGTGAGCTTTAAAAACTTTTGTGACAAAATATTATTATGTATGATCTGATAATAATCGGAGGCGGTCCGGCGGGAGTTACCGCCGGTATATACGGAGTTAGAAAAGGGCTCCGGACTTTAGTTATTACCAAAGATTTTTTAGGCCAGGCGGGAGGAGCAGTGCTGGTTGAAAACTGGCCGGGAGAAAAAAGTATTTCCGGAGCGGAACTAATGCAAAAGTTTGAAGAGCACTTAAAACACTTTAATCCGAAGATAGAAGAGAACACGATAATAAAAAGCGTAACCAAGAAAAAAGAAGGGTTTAAGGTTGTTACCGGCGAAAAAGAGTTTGAGGGAAAGGCGGTTATTATTGCCAGCGGGAGGAATCCGCGCCCCCTTAAGGTTCCCGGGGAAGAGAAGTTTTCGGGAAAAGGAATTTCGTATTGCGTTACTTGTGACGGAGCCTTTTTTAAAGAAAAAGAAGTAGCTGTTGTTGGAGGAGGAAATTCGGGTTTCATGGCTGCTTTGGAGCTTAAAGATTACTGTAAAAAAGTGTATGTTTTGGAGATGGGAAACAAGGTAGGGGCGGACGAGATATACCAAAAAAGACTGGAGGAAGTAGAAAACGCGGAAATTATTACCGGTGCACGCCTAAAGGAGATTAAAGGAGAAGAGGCAGTAGAGTTTTTAACTTACGAAAAGGAGGGAGAGGCCAAGGAGTTAAGAGTGGATGGCGTTTTTGTGGAGGTGGGCTCTGTGCCGGCCACTGAGTTTGTTGGAGACCTGGTGGAGTTTAACGAAAGAGGGGAGATAAAAATAGATCCCGTTACCACGGAAACGAAAACAAAAGGGCTTTTTGCCGCGGGCGACGTTACCGATGTCCGTGACAAGCAAATTATTGTTGCTTGTGCGGAAGGGGAAAAGGCGACTCTTTCTGCGTACGATTATCTAAGGGGAGCAGGATCCGAACCAAAGTCAATTTAGAAACTTTAAAAATGAAATGATTTCGTGACGCTCCGACGAAGGAGTAGCCGAAGGCTACTTCAAGAAGGAGTAACAAAGAAAGCGCTCATTTTTAAGCTTCCCGAAGGGCGGGACAATTTTATCCATCTGCTGTGTTGTTCGCGGACAAGGTATTGGTAAATACCTTTTACCACTCACGCCTTGCAGATGAATAAAATTGTCTCCGCTAAATTAATTGGGGCTCGAATCCTACTCCCCTAAAAACCGCTAGGAGGTGGAGAAATTGCTCAGTCGCGAAGAAAAAAGGAAAAGAGCCATTTGTATTGTTCTTTGTATCATTGCTGGCAGTTGGTATATCACCATTACAGGTTATATCGCTCTTTTTGGCCAATAGAGTAGGTATGCCGGAGTAATTCGGGAACTTTCATGTTCCCGCTTTTTTTTACTTTTTTTTATGCTATAAATAATGAAGTAAAAATTATAATTTAAAAATATGCGTGAAAAAATAAGAAACGCCGGATATTTTCTCAAAAACTTTTACAACACTAAGCGGAAGCTTTCTCTTTACATTATTGCCGGGATAGCCGTCTTTCTTTTAGCGGTAATTATTCTCGTTATTTCTTTAAGGCCTCCCTCGCCCCCGGAAGACCTTCGGGCAGAAGTAAGGTCTTACGACAGAGTGAACTTAACATGGGTCGATAGGCAGAGAAACAACAGCTATAATATTTACCGCTCACAGGAACTGGAAACCGATTACGAAAAAATAGGGTCTACCCGCAACCAACACTACCTTGACACAAGCCTGCAGCCAGAAACCACTTATTATTACAAGGTGACCGCCGTTTCAAGAGAAAAGGAAAGCCATTACAGTAGGGAGGTGCATGCTACTACAGGAAGAGTAGGGGCGGTGGAAAACTTGCACGAAAGAGAAGTAGGCCACAACTTTATAGAACTCGGGTGGGACGGATTTCAAGAGAGCGAAGGTTATGTTATCTACCGTACCGATAGCCTGGACAGACCCTTTGCGGAAATTGCCACTACCTCCAGGGAAAGATATCTTGACCCGGACCTTGAAACTAACAAAGTATATTTTTACCGGGTAACCCAGATAATAGACGGCAGGGAAACAGAGCACAGCGAAATCCGTGCAACTACCAGGGAGTGGATTTGCGGCAACCCTGTCCGTTATGATGATTATTTGTACCAAACGGTAAAGATAGCAGACCAGTGTTGGTTTGCGGAAAACTTAAATTACGAAACAGTAGAAGGCAGCTGGTGTTACGCAGACAGGGAAGAAAATTGTGAAAAGGACGGAAGGCTCTACAACTGGGAAACAGCAATGGCGGGAAGTCTTGAGGAGGGGGCGGGAGGCCTTTGTCCTGAAGGGTGGCACATTCCCTCGGATGAAGATTTTAAGGTGATGGAAAGGAACCTTGGAATAAGCCGTATGGAGTCCCACGACACGGGGTGGAGAGGTGCAATAGAAAATGTGGGAGACAAGATAAAGGAAGCGAGGAGCTGTTCACAAAGAGGAGAAGCTTTTTGCGGCGATTCGAAACTTAATCTTTCTCTGGGGGGAAGCCGCAGTCCCGCCGGAGCTTACCGATATCTTGAGACACACTCTTTTCTCTGGACGTCCTCTTCTTCCGATGAATCCGCCTGGAGAAGGCTTCTCGCTCTTGACAATTCCGGAGTTCACCGGGACTTAAGCGGAAAAGGGAACGGATTTTTTGTGAGGTGTGTCAGAAACCTTTAACTTTATATGTCTTTTAAGATTGGCATTGTCGGGCTTCCCAATGTTGGCAAGTCAACTCTTTTTCGCGCTATAACAAAAAAGCAAGTGGCGGCGGAAAATTATCCTTTCTGCACCATTGATCCTAATGTGGGAACAGTGGAGGTTGCAGACAGAAGGCTTGAAGAGGTGGTGCGCATTTCCGGATCCCGAAAAAAAGTTCATACTACCATAGAATTTGTCGATATTGCCGGACTGGTTAAAGACGCTCACCAGGGAAAGGGACTGGGGAATAAGTTTTTGGCGCACATAAGGGAAGTAGATGCCGTAGTGGAGGTTTTGAGAGAGTTTGAAGATGAAAATGTTGTGCACACGGAAGGAAAAATAGATCCGGAAGAGGATAAAAAGACGCTTGAAAAAGAGCTTGTGGCTGCCGATTTTCAGGTGGCTGAAAAAGTTCTTGAAGGATTAAAAAAGACCGCTCGCCTGGAAGATAAGGAGAAACAATTAAAATTGGAAACCTTAAAAAAGGTGAAAGGTTTTTTGGAAAGCGAGACACCGCTAAGAAGCGTGGAATTGAGAGAGGAGGAAAGAGAGGCAATCAAGGAGTTTAATTTTCTGACAATTAAGCCTGTTATTTACCTTAAAAACACGGATAAAGAAAACACAAAAGAAGAGGCTGAAGGAGAGGGCACTCTTAAAATAAATGCCAAGCTTGAGGCAGACATCGCTGAACTTTCAGAAAAAGATGCTCAAAAGTATCTGGAGTCTTTCGGGATGAAAGAAAGCGGATTGGAAAAAATGATAAAAAAAAGCTACCAAGTGCTCAATCTTATTTCCTTTTTTACTTTTAACAGTAAAGAGGCGAGAGCGTGGACGGTTGAAAAAGGATCAACCGCCCTTATTGCCGCCGGCAAGGTGCATACCGATTTTAGGGAGCATTTTATCAGGGCGGAAGTTGTATATTGGAAAGATTTTACAGAGCTTGGGAGTTGGTCTAAAGCAAAAGAAGAAGGAAAGATAAAAGATGGAGGAAAAGATTATATTCTAAGAGACGGAGACATTCTTTTTTTCAAAGCAGAAAAGTAAAAAGGGCGTGAAAATAGGCTTAAGTGGGGTCATATTAGGAAGTTACCGGCTTTTAATTTCTTCTTTTTTTTGCTAGAATCAAGTTATGAGCAACAAAGCTTTAATCTGGTTAAATATTTTACTTTTTCTCGGCCTTCTGCTGATTATTTTTGAGCTTTATCCTGCACCAGAGAAGATTTACGAAGATTCGGTTTTAGAGTACCTAGGGGCGAAAAGAGAAACTCTTATCGAGGTTTACGGAGAACCGGACTTTGAAGGAACTATCGGCGGCCCTGGAGGGAGCTTTGTTTTTTACGAGGAGATAAGGACCTCTTTTATTTTTGCCGGAGATCAAGGGGTGGTAAACAACCTTGAAGTATTTTCGGGAGGAAAGGTGTTGGGGATAAAAGTAGGAATGACCTTTGAAGAGATAGAGAAAGTTCTCGGTCCGCCACGCAGTAAGGGATATGATCCGTACGGAGGGGATTACACAATGGTTTACTATTTCGGAGAAGAGGAAGATGGATTACCGGAGATAGAAGCTTGGTTTAGCGCCGAGGAAGAAAAAATGCCAACAAAGAAAGCGGAGATTTTCTGGAAAAAGTACTGGCGATAATTTGTGGAGTATTTTCTTAAACAAAAATGAAGCCTACGCCGAATCAGCTGAAAAAAGCAAACTCTCTCTTTTTTTGGTATTCGGACGACAAGATTGATAAAGCAGTTACCTTTCTAGAGGAAAAGGGCTTTTACTGGTCCGGTTCGAAAAAAGTTTTTTACAACGATGAGATTGGATTAGAAGTTTCTTTAAAGCAGGTAGCTGAATCACTGGAAAACCAGAACGCTTTTAAAGAAGAGATCGGAAAAGCGGTGGAAAGCAAAAAAATGAGGGACTACTCGGGGGAAGTAAAAATCGCCGGAGCGGTTATTAATCTATTTATCTTTCTTACCATTGCCAATTTATTTTTAGGATGGATTTTCCTTCATCCCTTTTTTTGGATCTCTCTTCAACTGATCCTTATATTCCTCTTGGTTTCCTTTTTAAAGGTAAGAAAAACTTTAAAAGAAAAAATGAGAAGACAAACTTATGCTGGTTGACGATATTACAATTCACATTACTGCCGGAAAAGGAGGAGACGGGGTGGTTGCGTTTAATAAAAATATGATGGAGCTTGGTCCTACGGGCGGAAGCGGAGGAAAGGGCGGGAATGTTTGCGCGGAAGGGATTTCCGACATTGGAGCTCTTAAAAAGTTTCGTTTTCAAAAAAAATTTAAAGCGGCAGACGGAAAAAACGGTCTTTCTCAAATTCGCGACGGAGCAGACGGAGATGATTTGATTTTAACTGTCCCCGTAGGAACGGTAATCCATAATCTGGAAAAGGGAAGCGTTTCTGAAGTTGAAAAAATAGGCAAAAGAGTTCTTCTTGCCAAAGGAGGAGAAGGGGGAAGGGGAAATTTCCGTTTCCGTTCTTCAAGAAATACTTCTCCCGAGGAATTTGAGCATGGAAAAGAGGGAGATTCTTTTGAAATTCGTCTTGAGTTAAAACTTATTGCGGACGTGGGATTTGTGGGGCTCCCGAACGTAGGAAAATCAAGTTTGCTAAACGAAATAACCCGGGCGAAAAGCAAGGTGGCTAACTATCCCTTTACCACTCTGGAACCCAACCTTGGCGCCTACTATGAGCTTATAATCGCCGATATCCCGGGGCTTATCAAGGGAGCTTCGCTGGGGAAGGGCCTTGGCATTAAATTTTTAAGACACATTGAAAGAACGAGAGTTTTATTTCATTTTATTTCCTCGGACTCGGAAAACCCTTTGGAAGATTACGGAGCGGTTCGGAGGGAACTGGGAAAGTACAATAAGCTTCTTCTTGAAAAACCCGAGTACATTGTTTTAAGCAAAAGAGATAATGTTTTACAAGAAAAAATTCTCCAACTGGAGAAAGAGTTTAAAGGGAGGGGAAGGGAAGTCTTTTCTGTTTCTATCTTGGAAGAAGACAGTTTGAAACCGCTCAAAGAAGCGTTAAATAAAATGATTTCCGAGAAAAAAGCTTCTCTCTAACCTTCTTCCTCTTCTTCTTTTGGAGATTTTCCGTAGCGGAAGTGGCACCGGGAGCAGATAACAGAGGCCTTAAAAGCGTTCTCTCCCCAGGAAAGGTTCCGCAAAAGATGTAAGGAAAGTGCTGAACCGCAAAAGGGGCAGCTGGTGCCGTCCTTGTGCCCGAGATCTCTTATTATCTGCCCGCTGTCTTCTGAGTTCGGAGAGATATCAAATATATATGCTCTTTGTTCACCCAGGTGGCTTTTTACTTTAAGCACTATATCTTTAAAAGATTCCGAAAGTCCGACGATAAAATCTTTTGCCTCAAAGTCCATTGCTTTTTCTCGGTGCTGGTTGGACCCTGTCCTTGAGTAAACAATAAGAGGAGTTCTTCTTGTTGCCTCTTCTTCTTTAATGGCTTCTAGAAGACCGAAGGCATCTATTTCCGGAAGGTTAGCGTCGGCAATTACTATGTCCGGGGGAGCCTGGGCTATAATATCCAGTGCCTTTTTCCCGTCTTTGGCGGTGGCTACTTCAAACCCCTCCCGAAGAAAATTTTCCTGAAGGGAGTCAGCAATAAAACTGCTGTCAATGGCGATAAGTATCCTTTTCATATCAATAAATCTTTCTTTAGGATAACATTATTTTTAAAAACAGCCAAGTATTTTAAAAATTTTATATTGTGCTATATTAGACGCAGTTATTATTTTAAAAGTCCTTCTTTGCGGACGGGTTAATTAAAATGAAAAAAAATAACAGTAAAAAGAAAACGGCTAACCGCTCTCTTAAAGAGAAGCGGAAAAAGAAGGAGGAAGATTCTTTGAAAGAGATAAGGGTGCGCGTTGTCGGCCTTGGAGGGGGCGGAGGGTCGATTATTTCCGGAATCTCTTCGGATTTAAAGAAAGTTTTTTTTGCAGCGGTAAACACCGACGTTCACGCTCTTGAGGAGGTAACCAAAAAAAAGAAGATAAAAAGTGTTTCTTTTGGGAAGAAAATTACGGGGGGATTGGGTACCGGAATGGATTGGAAGATGGGGAAAAAGGCAGCAGAAGAGGATATAGAAGAGATAAAGCCTCTTTTTAAAGATTATGATATTGTTATTTTCGTGGCTTCTCTGGGAGGAGGAACCGGCTCCGGAGCACTTCCTGTTTTTGCTTCCGCTGCCAGGGAAATGGGCAGTTTGGTTTACGGAGTGGTCACTCTTCCTTTTTCTTTTGAAGGGGAGAAGAAAATGCGCATTGCCAAAGAGGCGATTAAAGAAGCAGGTCCCCACTTGCACGCGATTACGGTTCTTCCCAATGAAAGAATCTTTGAAACGGTAGACAAAAACACGGCCCTGAAAGAGGCTCTCCGGGTAGTTAATGAAAACCTGGCCAAGAGCTTGGAGGGCTTGATGGAAACAATTTACGAAACGGGCCTTATAAACATCGACTTTGCCGATGTTAAGACGGTTCTTGAAAATAGAAAAGGAAACAGAAAACTTACATATCTGAGCACTGCCGAAGGAAAGATTGAAGAGGGTGTACAAAGCGTAGTTAAGAGAGCTGTCTCCAGCCCGCTTTACCCTTACTCTATTAGCAATGCTCGCGGGATACTTTTTAACGTTACCGGAGGAAAAGACATAGGATTAACGGATGTTTCTTCGGTTTCACGAGCTATTGCCGGACATATAGAGGACGAAGCGAAAATCATTATTGGAATAATGCAGAAAAATAAGTATAGGGGAAAAATAAAGATATCTCTTCTTGCTACCGGTTGCGGGACGGATTTTTTTAAAAAAGAGCTGGGAGAAGATGAGAAAACGGTAACAGTTAAAAAAGAACCGCCGCTCGCTGATTCCGGTAAAAAAGCAAAGAGCAAAAAAGAACCAAAAAAGAAGAAAGCAGAAAAAAAGAAAAGAAAAACAAAAAACAAAAAAGAAGAGAAGGAGAAAATAACGGTTGTTTCGATAAACAAAAAAAGAGCATCTTCGCCCGAAGAAAAGCCGAAAGAGCCGCAAAATGAAGAAGAGAAAAGAATTTTAAAAGAGGAAAAGAGATGGGAAAGACCTTCCTTTTTGAGAAAACTTCAATAAACTCAATACATGACCGCCCGCATAAAAAAAATAGTCATCTCTTTGGATTTTTCAGACGATTCTTTTTTCCCTTTAACAAGCGCCGTTCCCAAAGAGCTTCTTCCCTTGGGCGAGGACCCCTTGATTCACAGTCTGGTAAACGAGGGAGTTGATTGCCGGGCGGAAGAAGTTTTATTCATCCTCCCTTCGGAAAAAAAAGAAGTATTGAATCACTTTAAAAACATGGAAAAATCCTCCAGAGAGGATGATGAATTTAAAGAAAAATACTCGGAGATATCTTTTTATTCTGTTACGCGAAAGAAGGGGGCGGGAAGCGGCTACTCTCTTTTTCGGGCTAAGGAAAAGATAGGAGAAGATGTTTTCGGACTTTCTTTTTCGGGGGCCATTTTCCAGGGAAAGAGACCGTCTCTTGAGCAGCTCTTTTCTGTTTACAGAACCTCGCAAAAACAAGTAGCCGCGCTCAGAAGGGTTGAGGGTAGTGACTCTTTGAAAAGCCCGGTAGTGGAAGCAGAAAAGATAGCCAACAGAATTTACAAAATTAAAAAGATTGTAGAAGACCCTTCAGAAAGAGAAGAGGAGTCCCGACTTGTTCTTGCGGGAAGGTACATCCTTACCTCCGCTATTTTTGACTATCTGAAAAATTCTGGCGAAAAAACTACTGTTGAGGATGCTTTAAATCGGATGATTGCCTCCGGGAAGTCCGTATACGGGCACGAGTGTGACGGAGAGTGGGTGTCTCTCCGGGACAAAGAAGATTATTTCAAGGCCCAAAAAGCTCTTATTTGCGGAGAGCAGTAAGCCAAAATTTATGGACAAAAATAAAACAGAAAAAATGATTGAAGAGATAAGAAAAGCCTATCCGGAAAGGAAAAAAGATGCGCGCAAGTACGATTACGGGCTGGTAATTGTTATCGGGGGTTCAAAAATCTATACCGGATCACCCGTGCTCTCGGCAATGGCCGCTTTAAGGTCGGGAGCCGATCTGTCTCACATCATCGCTCCTTCGCGAGTCGCCGACACGGCCGCATCCTTCAGCCCGGACTTGATAACTTTTCCGTTGAAAGGAGACCATCTTCTTCCCGAGCACTTGCCTGACCTTTTAGCCTTGACGCGAGGAGGTGAAGATGTTTCGAGGGGGCGGATGGCTGTTGTTTTGGGCGGTGGAATAGGAAGGGAAGAAGAAACGAAAAAAACAGTAAGAGAGTATGTAAAAGAAGTTTCCGTCCCAGTGGTAGTTGACGCTGATGCGGTGTACGCTTTTGAAAAAGAAGAGAGTTTGGTGCATGACCGTTTTTTGGGAGAAAAAAAAGTGCTGTTAACTCCCCATATGTACGAATTTTATGTGCTTACCGGGAGAAACGTAAAAAACTTTTCAAAAGAGGAGAGAGGTTTTGCCGTAAAAAGCGCAGCCAAAGAAATTGGAGCTACAATACTCCTTAAGGGAGAAGTTGATCACATATCCGACGGTGAAAACAGTGAGGAAAACGAGGTGGGTGTTCCGGAGCTTACGGTAGGAGGAACGGGAGATGTACTGGCCGGCATTGCGGGGAGTCTTCTTGCAAGAGGGCATTCTCCTTTGCAGGCGGGAAAGGTAGCGGTGGCTGTAAATACCCTGGCCGGAAAGTTGGCGGCAGAAGAGAAAGGAGAGTCGCTTCTTGCAACTGACGTTATTGAGAAAATATGCCAAGTAATAAATAAAGGCAATCAAAACAGCTTATAAAATAACGGAGTTTGTCCGAAAGTAATTCGCTTTTTGAATTATATAAGGAAAACTTTAAACGATGAAGAACTTTAAAGAGTTATTTGACATGGAGGGAAAGGTGGCCGTGGTCACCGGCGGCAGGCAGGGAATGGGAAGAACTCACTGTATTGCACTTGCCGATGCGGGAGCAAAGGTGGTTGTTTCCGATATATCAAAAGAAGATTGCCAAAAAGTGGTTGAAGAAATTAAGGATAAAGGAGGAGAGGCGGTGGCAGTGGAGTGTGATATTTCAGACAAGTCGGCGGTAGAAAAGATGATAGAGAAAGCAAAAGAGACCTTCGGAAGAGTGGACGTTTTGGTCAACAATGCCGGAATAGTTGAATTTCGCGATTTTCTGGAAATGAAGGAAGAAGAATGGGACAAAGTTATTAATATAAACCTCAGGGGGTATTTCTTGTGTACTCAGGCTGCCGCCAGGGTAATGAAAGAGCAGGGAGGAGGAGTTATTGTGAATATCGGATCGGTTGCTATGGGTCAGATGGGCATCGGATTTCCGAATACAGCACCCTATGTGGCGTCCAAAGGAGGAGTAGCGGGGATGACGGCTGCTTTGGCTATTGACCTTTCTCCTTACAATATCCGTATCAACACCATTGCTCCGGGAATGATAGAGACACCGATGATAGACCCGGTAAAGCAGGACGAAGAGGGGATAAAAGCGATGATAGGAAGACTTCCTCTTAAGCGATTGGGCAAACCCGAGGAAATCTCCTCAGCTGTTCTTTTTCTTGCTTCGGATGCTTCTTCATACATGACCGGCGCGGTTGTAAACATTGACGGAGGGTGGCTAGTGACGTAAGCTTGCGCTTAACACTAAAGAATTTTGAATTTCAAATTTCAAAATTAATTTCTATATAACCATTTTCTAAATTGGTTTGAGGGCTTGCATTATATACCATGATTAAAGATTTAGCTGCTAGAGAAATATTGGATTCCAGGGGAAATCCGACAGTGGAGGTTTCTGTTTTTACCCAGTTAGGGGAGTTTGTGTCTTCCGTTGCTTCGGGTGCCTCAACGGGAATCCATGAGGCAAAAGAAATTCGTGACGGAGGAGAGAGGTATGGAGGAAAAGGAGTTTTAACGGCGGTGAAAAATGTAAATGAAAAAATAGCCCCTCTCTTGATCGGTAAAGAAGAAAATCCGGAGGAAGCGGATAAAATAATGATTGATGCGGATGGCACGAACGACAAATCAAACTTGGGAGCCAATGCCATGCTGGGAGTATCGATGTCCGTTTTTAAAGCGGCGGCGGCTAAAGAAAATTTACCTCTTTTCCGTTATCTTTCTTCTTACTTTTCTTTTAAAGAAAATATTCCTGTTCCTTGCTTTAATGTGATAAACGGAGGTGCGCACGGTGCGGGAGGAACCGCTTTCCAGGAGTTTATGATTGTTCCCCAAAAAGAATCTTTTTCCGAAAATCTTCGCTTTGCAACCGATTTTTACCAACACCTTAAAAATACGATTTTAAGAAAAGAGGAGTACCCCGCAAGCTTTGCGAATGTTGGTGATGAGGGAGGGTTTGTTCCCGAGATTCAGTCGGCGGAAGAAGTTCTTTCTTTGCTTTTGAGCGTTGATAGATGCCCGGTGATTATTGATGTGGCAGCAAGCGAGTTTTTCAAGGAAAATGCTTACATTTACGGGGGAATAAGAAGAAGCAAGGAAGAAATGATTTCTTTGTACAGAAAACTGTCCGGAGAATTTTCCCTTTTAGGCCTTGAAGACCCCCTGGAAGAGAATGATTTTTCCGGATGGCACGAATTGAAAGAAAAAATGAGCGGGCTCCTTATAATAGGCGATGATCTTTTAACTACCAATATACAAAGAATGGAAAAGGCGAAAGAGAACGACTCCTGCAATGCGATGATTATAAAAATAAACCAAATAGGAACCGTTTCTGAAGCCATCAGGGCGGCAAAAAAGGCAAAAGAGTTCGGGTGGAGGACGGTGGTTTCCCACCGTTCGGGAGAAACAAACGACGACTTTATAGCCGACCTTGCGGTGGGAACGGGATCAGAGTATATTAAAGCGGGAGCTCCTGCAAGAGGGGAAAGAGTGGCCAAATACAACAGATTGCTTAAAATTGAAAAACAGATAAATAGCAAAACATAGTTTTTGCGCACACCCTTGGGTGTAAAAAAAGTGTGAAAAAAGGTCAAAATTAAAAACCGATTATTAATTAATATTATGCCTAACAAAAAACTTTTAATTGCCTTGGGAGTAGCTATTCTCATTCTTGTTTTGGTAGTGATTTTTAAGGGAGAGGAGGAGGTTCCCGCTCCCGAGGAAGCTCTTGAGGAAGAAATTGTAGCAGAAGAAGAGACAGAAGAAATGAGGGATATTTTTGCCGAAATCAAAGAAGCATTTCATGCTCTTACCGAAAAAGTGCTTGCAATGGAAGACGAGCAGGTGGCTGAAATTGAAAGCAAAATAGAAGAAATAGAGGCGAAAGTCAGTGAAGTGGAAGAAGATTTTCAAGAAGAAGAGGTGGATACTGCAAAAATTTTCACCAAGCTTGTCAGTGTCCAAGAGGCGGTAACCGAGCTTGGAGAAATGATTGAAGAGAAAGGGGAAGATGAGTAAAGGCGTGGAAAAAAGATTGCCCTGAGAAATGAAAAAAGCGATTCTCATTTTAATAGACGGCTTGGGGGACGAGGAGATTCCCGCGTTCGGAAATAAAACTCCTTTGGAAGCGGCGCATACCCCTACGCTTGACAAGTGGGCCGGAGAAGGGCGCACAGGCCTTCTTATGCCTGCATTTAAAGGGGCCCTTCCTACTTCCGAAGAAGGGCACTTTGCTTTATTCGGATACAATGTAGAAGAGTATAAACTGGGGAGAGGGGTGATTACCGCTCGGGGAGCCGGAATTAAAATGGAAAAAGGGGATGTTGCTTTGCGGGGAAACTTTGCAACCGTTAAAGAAGGAGAGCTTTTGGACAGAAGAGCGGGTAGAATAAATAACCCGGAGCAACTTATAAAAGCCATTGACGGAATGGAAATTGACGGGGTGTGCTTTACTGTCAGATCCGCGGAGGAACACCGAGTAGGTATCGTAATGAGAGGGAAGGGCCTTTCCAGCGAAATATCGGACAGCGACCTTATGTATTTTGAGGGAATAAAGGGCCGTAAAGAGATAAAACCCCTTGTTAAAAAGAAGGAAGCAAAGTTTACAGCGGAAGTGCTTAACAAGTTTCTTGATGAAACTCAGCGAATTTTAAGCGCTCACCCCTTAAATGAAAAAAGAGATCTTCCCGCGAACTGCATTATTACAAGAGGAGCGTCGGAGATAGTGGATATTCCTTCCTTTAAGGAGAAACACGGAGCGAAAGCTGCTTGTATAGCGGGGAAACCGCTTTATAAACAAATAGGAGTTTTTCTCGGAATGGATGTCCTTGAAACGGAAGGGGCGACCGGGCTTGTAAATACCAATTTGGAAGGGAAAATAGAGAAAGCGAGAGAAGCGATATTTTCCGGCTACGATTTTGTTTTTCTGCACATAAAAGCAACCGACACTTTGGCCGAAGACGGGGACTTTAAGGGAAAGAAAAAGTTTATTGAGAAAATAGACGAAAGCCTGAAAATTTTAGATGAGTTTACGGAAATGTTGATAGTAACCGCCGACCACTCTACGTGCTCTCTTAAGGCTTGTCACTGCACAGAAGACATTCCCGTTCTTTTAAAGGGAAAGGGAAAAGACAATACTCTTTGGTTTTCCGAGAAAGAGTGCCTTAAGGGATCTCTTAAAAAGATTGATCAGAGGTCTTTTCTTTCCAAATTCGTCTTTGACAAATAAGCTTGCGGAAGAGAAAATTCTGTAATAAGATTAACCATAATTATTTAGAGAAATAATATGCCAAAAATAAAAGTTTACACCACCCCTACTTGCACTTACTGCATTGTTCTTAAAAAATACCTTGGCGAGAAAGGGTTTGATTATGAGGAAGTTGATATTTCCGAAAATGACGAAGAGAGGAAAAGAGTGGTGGAAAAAACCGGGCAGATGGGAGTGCCGGTAACCGAAGTCAACGGAGAGTTTATTGTAGGCTTTGAAAAAGGGAAACTTAATAAAGCGCTTGGTATTGAAAAGTAATTTTTAAAATAATTGTTTAAAATATGGGTAAAATTGCTATCAACGGGTTCGGGAGAATAGGAAGGAGTGTTTTTAAGGCGATTCTTTCCGGGGAAAATAACCTGGAAGTAGTTGCTATAAACGATCTCTCGGAGCCGAAAACACTAGAGCATCTTTTAAAATATGACACCGCTTACGGAAGATACGACAAAAAAGTTGTTTGCAGGGACGGTGTTTTGGAAGTCGGAGAAGAGGGGAAAAGAGTGGAGCTTTACGCTGAGAAAGACCCAGCCGGCTTGCCCTGGGGAGATCTGGGGGTTGACGTTGTGCTTGAGTGCACGGGGCTTTTTACCCATTATGACGGAGCGAGAAAACATATTGATGCCGGGGCGAAAAAAGTGATTATTTCCGCTCCCTCCAAGGACCCTGACAAAATCCCTTCTTTTATTCGGGGAGTAAATGAGGAGAACTACAATCCGGAAGAACACGAAATTGTGGACATGGGGTCTTGTACCACGAACTGTCTTGCTCCCGTGCTAAAGATTTTACACGAAAACTACAACGTAAAGTCCGGAACAGTGACCACCGTGCACAGCTACACAATGGACCAAAATCTTCTTGACGGTGCTCACCGAGACCTAAGAAGAGGACGGGCGGCTGCGGCAAATATCGTACCGACTACTACCGGAGCGGCAAAAGCGGTAGGTAAAGTTATTCCCGAGCTTGACGGAAAAATTAACGGAATAGCAATAAGGGTTCCCTCGGTTACCGTTTCTGTCATTGACCTTGTCTGTGTAATTGAAAAGCAAGCCAGCAAAGAAGAGATTAATCTTCTTTTTAAAAAAGAGTCGGAAAAGGAAAGATGGAGAGGCGTTTTAAAAGCAGAGGACGATCCTCTTGTCTCGAGCGACTATGTGGGGAGCTCTCACGCTTGTGTTGTTGACACGGAAATGACTTTGGTAAAAGAAAATATGGTAAAGGTGCTGGCTTGGTATGATAACGAGTGGGGATACTCCTCGCAACTTGCCGCTTTTGCGGATTATATTACAAGGCGCTTATAAACTGTAATAAAACGAACATATGATTAAAAAGAAAGGATTATACTACCCCTTAGAGGATTTTAAGAAAAAAGCGCTGGTAAAAAATAAAAGTATTTACAAGGAAGCCAAAAAAAGTCCGCTTAAGTTTTGGGAAAAGTTGGCGGGCGATGTTTTTTGGCGGAAAAAGTGGAGCAAAGTTTTTAAGCATGACCCTCCTTACTTTAAATGGTTTTTAAACGGCAAGCTGAATTTTTCTGAAAACTGTCTTGATAGGAACATAGAAACGGCTAAGAACAAGGTGGCTTTAATTTGGGAGCCGGAGCCGGTTGACGAACGGCCGCGTTATTTTACTTATTTTGACCTTTACAGAGAGGTTAACCGTTTTGCTAATGCCCTAAAAGAACTGGGAATTAAAAAAGGAGACAAGGTTGGTATTTATTTGCCGATGATTCCGGAAGTTGTTATTGCTATGCTTGCCTGTACTCGTATCGGGGCCGTTCACTCGGTTATTTTTTCCGCCTACAGCCCGCAGGCGCTGAAAGTGAGATTACAAGATACCCAAGAAAAACTTTTAATAACCGCTGACGGCTATTACAGGGCAGGCAGTGTTATTGACCTGAAGAAAAATGCCGATGAGGGAATAAAAGGAACCAAGGTGAAAAAAATGGTGGTGGTAAAAAGAATGGGCAACAGCATTAAATTTAACAAAAGAAATAACATCTGGTGGCATGATTTAATGAGCAAGCAGGATGATTTTTGTGAGCCCAGAGTGATGGATAGCGAAGACCCTTTGTTTGTACTCTACACGAGCGGTTCTACCGGAAAGCCCAAGGGAGTGGTGCATACTTGCGGCGGATATACGGTTCAGGCGAAATTTACGGGAAAGTGGATTTTTGATATCAAAGACGATGATATTTTTTGGTCTATGTCCGATGTGGGATGGATTACCGGACACACGTATTCTATTTATTCACCTTTGCTAAACGGAGCCTCATTTGTTATGTTTGAAGGCGCTCCCAACTGGCCCGAACCGGACAGATGGTGCAGCATAATTGAAAAATACGGAGTAACTACTTTTTATACCGCTCCTACCGCTATTCGCATGTTCCAAAAGTACGGAGAAGATTTGGTAAAAAAACATGATTTAAGCAGTTTACAGATTTTGGGATCCGTGGGAGAACCGATTGATAAAGAGTCTTGGCTTTGGTACTTCAAAGAAGTTGGAAACAAAAAGTGTCCGATTGTTGACACTTGGTGGCAAACGGAAACGGGAGGGATACTGATTACCTCTCTTCCCGGAGTAGGGCCGTTTAAGCCATCGTTCGCCGGTCTTCCTTTCCCGGGAGTTAAATTTGATGTCTTAAACAGCAAGGGAAAACCGTGTTCTACGGAAGAAAAAGGGGATTTGGTTATTTTACCTCCTTTTGCACCGGGTCTTTTGCGGGGAGTTTACAAAAACCCGAAGAGATACAAAAAAACGTACTGGAACCAGTATGGGGAAAACACATATTTCACTTCCGATATAGCATATAAAGATAAAAACGGACTCATAAGAGTAGTGGGAAGAAGCGACGATATGATTAAAGTAGCCGGACACCGCCTTTCTACCGGAGAAATGGAAGACTTTATTTCCAAAACATTGTTAGTTTCCGAGTGTGCGGTGGTGGGAATTCCGGACGAGATAAAAGGAGAAATGCCTGTGGTTTTTGTTGTACCCTCCAAAAAGTTAACGGAAAAGAAAAAAGAGGACTTAAAAAAATCCGTTGTTGAACAGATTAAGAAAGGAATAGGCCCGATTGCTTTTCCCAAAGAAGTATATGTTGTCTCCGATCTTCCCAAAACAAGGTCGGGGAAGATTATGCGAAGAATTATGAAAAAGCTTTTTTCTGGTGAAGAGTTAGGAGACCTTTCCACCCTGGCCAATCCGGAAAGTGTTGATGAGTTAAAAAAGGCGTTAAAATAAAAAGATGAGTAAAAATACGGAAGAAATTATCGTTGTGGGGCACAAGTCTCCGGACACCGATTCGGTTGTTTCGGCCCTTGTTTTTGCAAACTTTTTAAAACAAGAGGGGAAAGAAGCACGATCGGTGGTGGCCGGAGATGCTAATAAGGAAACGGAACTCGTTTTTTCTTTCTTAAAAGAAAAGCTGCCCGAAACAGTGAAAGAGGATGAGATAAAAAAGGGCGAGTTTTTCTTGGTAGACCATAACGATCTTTCCCAAAGTATTGCAAAGAAGGATAAGATTTGTGGAGTATTGGACCACCATCTCCTGTCAGGAGTAAAAACCGATGAAACTATTTTTTTCAGAATTGAACCGGTGGGAAGCACCTCCACTTTAGTTTATAAAATGATGAAAGAAAGAGGAATGGAAATTAGCGAGAAAGAGGCAGGCTTTCTTCTTGCAGGAATAATATCTGACACGTTGAACCTAAATTCTCCCACCACGTCGTGTGAGGATGTAGATTTCTACTACGAGCTTCAGGAAATTGCAAAAATTAACGGAAGTGAGTTTGCAGAAAAGATGTTTGAGGCAAAATCCGACTTTTCGGGAAAAAGTTTAAAAGAAATTGTTCTTGGTGATTTTAAAGAGTACGAATTTGGAGGAAAAAAAGTGGCTATAGGGGTTTGCGAAGCAACTTCTCTGGGGTACTTTGAGAAAAAGAAAAAAGCGATCAAAGACGCTTTAAAAGAAATTAAAAAAGAAAAACAAATTGATGCTCTCTTTTTCGGAGCGATAAATATTATCAGTCAAAACGCTTACTTTTTTCCCGCGGAAGAAAATGAGGAAAAAGTAGCAAAGGAGGTTTTCAAAGGGGAAGATAAGGGCGATTTTTTCTTGCTTGAAAATATCGCTTCGCGGAAAAAACAGATAGCTCCTCCGCTGTCTAAGTATTACGGCGGTTAAAATTAACGTTTTTATGGCTAAAAAATATACGGTACCTTACGAAAAAATTTCTTATAAAAATCTTTCCCTTGTCGGAGGGAAGAACGCGTCCTTGGGAGAGATGATAAAAACACTTAGCAGAAAAGGAGTTAACGTTCCTTCCGGATTTGCTGTAACTACCGAAAGCTACTGGTCTTTTCTTAAAGAAAACGGAATTGAAAAAGAGTTACGTAAAATTTTGAAAGAATATAACAGGGAAAGCACCAAAAGCCTGATTAAAACAGGCAAAAAGGCGAGAGAGCTGATAATGAAGGGGGAGTTTCCAAAAGATATTGAAGAGGCGATAAGAAAGTCTTACAGAGAGATGAGCAAAAACTCTCCGGCCAATGTAGCGATTCGGTCTTCCGCTGTTTGCGAAGATATGCCGGATGCTTCTTTTGCGGGACAGTTTGAAACTTTTTTGAATATTTCCGGAGAAGAAGAGGTTCTTAAGTACGTTAAAAAGTGCCTTGCTTCTTCTTTTAACAACAGAGTGATTGCTTATCGTGAAGAAAAAAAGATTTCTCATTTAAAGTTTGCCCTTTCCGTGGGAGTACAAAGAATGGTAAGGTCCGATCTTGCCTCTTCCGGAATTATGTTTACTCTGGATACGGAAAGCGGCTTTCGCAATGTAGTGCTCATAAACTCCATATACGGAATAGGAGAGATGATTGTTCAAGGGGGGATTACCCCGGATGAATTTTATGTTTTTAAGCCTACCCTCCAAAAGGGCCACCACGCCATAATCCGCAAGGACTTGGGAAGAAAAACAAAGCAGTTTGTTTATCAAAAAGGAGGAGGGTTGAAAGAAAAGAAAGTTTCTGAGAAAAAGGCCTTGAAATTTTCCATTACCGACAAAGAGATTCTCACCCTTGCCAAATGGGCGGTTATTATAGAAAAGCATTACAAATATCCGCAGGATATAGAGTGGGCAAAAGACGGAAAAACGGGAGAGCTTTTTATTGTCCAGTCCCGTCCGGAAACGGTACACGCCGCAAAGAAAACAAATACTTACAAAGAGTATAAATTAAAAACGAAAAAAGAACCTATTTTACGGGGAATTGCTGTTGGAGAAAAGGTAGGAAGCGGCAAGGTCAAGATTATCAAAGACGTAAACGAGATGCACAGATTTAAAAAGGGGGACGTGTTGGTGACTAAAATGACCGACCCGGACTGGGTAAGCATTATGCGCTTGGCGGCGGCTATTGTTGCCGATGAGGGGGGCAAAACGGCTCATGCGGCCATAGTAGGCAGGGAATTGGGAATCCCAACCATTGTAGGAACGGAAAAAGGAACGCAAGTTTTGAAAGACGGCATGAAGGTTACGGTAGATTGTACACAAGGGCTAAACGGGCAGGTATTTGAGGGAGATGTTTCTTTTGACGTAAAAAGTTATAACCTTGAAAAGCTTCCGAAAACAAAAACGGGAGTAATGCTTAATATCGGAACTCCGGAAATAGCGTTTAAATCTTCACATCTCCCTGCAGACGGAGTGGGGTTGGCGCGGGTAGAATTTATTTTAGCCGAAAAAATACGGATACACCCTCTTGCCCTATACCATTATAATAAATTGAAAGATAAGAAGTTGAAAGAAAGAATTAAAAGGATAACGGTGGAGCATAAAGACAAAAAAGAACACTTCATAAAGGAGCTGGCGGAAGGAGTGGCACAAATCGCTTCTGCTTTCTATCCGAAAGAAGTCATCGTACGCCTTTCTGATTTTAAAACTAACGAGTACCGCAATCTTGTCGGGGGAGAGTTGTACGAAAGAAAAGAGTTTAATCCTATGCTCGGCTTTAGAGGAGCGTGCCGCTATCTTGATGAGGAATTTTCTCATGCGTTTTACATGGAGTGCCGGGCGATTAAGCGAGCACGAGACGTTTTTGGCTTGAAAAATATATCTATTCTAATTCCTTTTTGCCGAGAGATTGAAGAAGGTGTTGAAGTGCAAAAAAGAATGAGAAAAGAGGGGCTCAAAGACGTACCTGTTTATGTAATGACCGAAGTTCCCTCAAATACGGTGCTGGCCAAGGAGTTCGGCAAAGCTTTTGACGGGTTTTCTATCGGAAGCAATGATTTGACACAACTTGTTTTGGGAGTGGACCGGGATAACGCTATGCTTTCTAAAAAGTATGACGAAAACAATGAAGCGGTAAGAAGGGTTATCTCCGGCTTTATTAAAGACGCGCACAAAACTAAGCGTAAGGTGGGGATTTGCGGAGAGGCGCCTGCTATTATAAAAGGGTTTGTGGAATTTCTGATTGACAACAAAATTGATTATGTTTCGGTGAATCCGGACTCTTTTGTACAAACGGTGAAAAAAATTCACAAAACAGAAAAAAAGAGCAGATAATCTTTGACTTGTGACATCTTTATTATTAGCCATTTGTCACTGGTCATCGGTCATTGATCAGCTTTATGTTTGATGTTATTACATTCGGCTCTGCCACCAAAGATATTTTTTTGAGTACGAAAAAAGGAGTTGTCTTAGAAAAAGATAGCTTTCCCACCGGGAAAGGAATTTGTTTTTCCCTGGGGTCGAAAATAAGAGCTGAAGAGATATATTTTACTTCCGGAGGAGGAGGAACGAACACCGCGGCCACTTTCGCAAAGCAGGGCCTTGCCGTCGCTTATTGCGGTAAAGCGGGAAAAGATAGTGCAGGTGAACAGATTTTGAAAGAGCTAAAAAAATGCGGAGTTGATACGAGATTTGTTTCTTTGACAAGTGAGAGGCCCACCAATCACTCGGTTATTCTTGACATTCCCGAAAAGGACAGAACCATTTTTGTTTATCAGGGAGCCTCTGACCTTCTTGGCAGCGAGGACATACCTTTTGACAGGCTGAAAACAAGATGGGTTTATATTGCTCCACTTTCCGTTTGCGCGGAGCCGGTTTTTTACAGGATTTTAAACCACGCGATAAAACAAGGGGTGAAGGTTATGGCTAATCCAAGTAAAAATCAGCTCAGGGACGGGAGAATAAAAAGCGTACTTCGTGATGTAGACGTTCTCCTTTTAAATATGGAGGAAGCATCAATTTTAACGAATACTCCCTACAACAGAGAGGAAGAGATTATGAAAAAGGTGATTGATATTTCGGGAGATGTGGTTATTATCACCCAGGGGGTTAAAGGGGCTGTTGCTCATAAAGACGGAGTTTTTTATTCCGGGCAGCCGCTTTCTCCCGAAGCGGTAGATAGAACGGGAGCAGGTGATTCTTTCGGCTCGGGGTTTCTCTCCAAGTTTATAGAAGAAACTGATGTAGAAAAAAGCTTGCAGCTTGGGATTGCAAACTCTACAGCGTGTCTTCAAAAGAAAGGAGCAAAACACGGGTTGTTGAAAAAAAATGATTTTTATGAAAAAGCGGATATATTGAAAAGCAGCGATTTTAAACCTTTAAATTAATCTTTAAATGACTTTTTTAAAAAAGAAAAAATCACTCAAAGAGGTCCTGGAAAAGGCCGGCAAAGAAAGAACGGCTCTCGGGCAGTTTAACTTTTCTACACTAGAACAGCTCCACGGAATCGCTCTTGCTTCAGAAAAGGCAAGATTTCCGGTTATCTGCGGCACTTCGCAAGGAGAAGCGGATTTTTTCGGAGTAGAAGAGGCATCTCTGCTGGTAAAAAATTTGCGCCAAAAGAAAGGCGTGCCTCTTTTCTTGAACTTTGACCATGGAAAAGACTTTGACCAACTTAAAAAGGCGATTGATGTTGGCTACGATATGGTTCATTTTGACGGCTCGCAATTGCCGTTTGAAAAAAACATAGAAAACACCCGCCAGGTGGTAAATTATGCAAAGAAAAAAGGTGTTTTAGTGGAGGGAGAGGTTGGATCAATTGGAGGAAAGTCCGTTGTTTCCCGGGAAGAAGTGAGGGAGTTTACCTTGACTTCTATTGATAAAATTGCTAAATTTATACGGGAAACCGGGGTGGATTGTATTGCTCTTGACATTGGCAGTGTTCATGGGATACACAAAAAGATGCCCCGAATTTATCCGGAAAGAGTCAGTCAGTTGCTTGAAAATATTTTCTGTTTTGTTGTTCTTCACGGGGGATCCGGACTAGAAGACAAAGACGTAAAAGAGGTGATTGCAAAAGGAGTGGTAAAAGTAAACATCAATACGGAGATAAGATACGCTTGGAAAGAAGCACTGGCAAAAGAGATGCAAAACGACCCGCAAGAAATTGTTCCCTATAAGCTGCTTTCTTCGTCGCGCGCGGCTGTTTGCGAGAAGGTGGCAGAGAAGATCAATCTCTTTCGTTCTACCGGCAGCCGGTGATAAAAATCAATAAAGGAACGGATTTTTTAAAAAAATATAAATAAGTTTTTCAAAAGGTTGATTTTTGCAAAGATAACCAGAGAAACGCTTTTTTAAAAAGCGCTTTCTATCACCAACGGGATGAAAAAAATTATTTTTGAAAGAGAAAAGTGCATCGGTTGCGGAACTTGCACGGTTATTTGCCCTTCATTTTGGGAAATGAAAGAGGACGGTCGTGCCGGGCTAAAAGAGGGAGTAGAAAAAGGAGGGGTAGTAGAAAGAGAGATTGAGGATACGGGCTGTAACGAAGAGGCAGCACAAAGCTGTCCGCTGCAGTGCATCCGCATAGAAGAAGCGTAATTTGTAATTAATCGGTTTTATTAACTGGCAACTGATTTGTTGTCTTGCGGTTTTATGACTACAACGAAAAAAAAATTATCAGCAAGAGTGAGGGAAAATAGAGAGGAGAGAGAGAAAGACAAAATCCCTGCCGTCTTGTACGGAGCAAAAAGAAAAAATACTCCGCTTCTTGTTGACAAAAAAAAGTTTGTAAAACTCTATAAAGAAGCGGGAGAAAGCACTCTTGTTTCTTTGGAGATAGAAGGAAAAAAAGAGAGGCCCTTGGTCCTTATTTACGACATTCAGCAAGACCCGGTGAAGGGAGAAATTATCCATGCTGATTTTTTCGAACCCAACCTTAAAGAGGAGGTTGAGGCGGAAATTCCGGTAGTTTTTGTAGGAGAGTCTCCGGCGGTCAAGGAGAAAGACGGGACACTGGTGAAAAACATATATGAGGTCGTAGTGAGAGCCTTGCCGCAAAATCTTCCCCATGAATTGGAGGTTGATGTTAGTGTGCTAGAAGATTTTCACGACATAATTTATCTTAAAGATTTAAAAGTGCCTTCTGATGTGAAAATTATCGGGTCTGACGATACGGTGGTGGCGATGGTCTCCGCTCCTGAAGATGTGGAGGCGGAGCTCGAAAAGCCGATTGAAGAAGGAGAAGAGCCCGAGGTAGTCGGGAAGGAAGAGGAAAAAGAAGCTGAAGATGAAGAAAAAGAAGAAAAAGAGGAAAAAGAGGAAGAGAAAAAAGAAGAAAGCGACAAAACAGAAGAAAAAGAATAAAAAAGATGCGAAAAACGGCTATCATTCTCCTTATACTCTCTATCTTCCTTGCAGGAAGCGGGCTTTTTGTCCATGCTCAAACGGATAAAGAAAAAGAAAAAGCTCAGCTTGAGGCAGAGCTTGAGGAGCTAGAAAGGGAGATTGCAAGGATGGAAAGAAGCCTAACGGTCACTGAGGCGGAAAAACAAAGCCTGCAAAGCCGAATAAATCAGATACAAAACCAGATAGGCTATTTGAACGCTCAGATTAATCGCAACAGGCTTGTTATCCAAAACCTGGGATTAAAAATTGCCGATACGGAAGGATCTATTATTAAAACTACCCAAAAAATAGAGCAATCCCGGGAAGAGCTTGCTGAAATGCTTCGGACAATGCATATGGAGGGGAGGGTTTCAGTCATGGAAATTTTGCTCACCGAAGACAACCTTTCTGCCGTGTTTAGCAACTTGAATGCTCTGGAGTGGTTATCCGGAGAAGCAAAAGGAATTCTTGATGAAGTAAGGGCTTTAAGAAGATCTTTGCAAGGATACAAAGAAGAGCTTGAAGCGGACATGACCGAAACAGAAAGGGTTGCCAAAATACAGGAGGCGCAAAGAGCGGAAGAAGAAGCGGCCAGAAGAGAGCAAGAACGGCTTTACGGATTAACGGAAGCGGAATATCAAAAACAGCTTTCCGAAAAACAAGAGCTTGAAAGGCAAGCGGAGGAAATAAGGCAGAGGATATTTGAACTTGTGGGGCTTCCTCCCGATGTAAAGGCTCCCACTTTTGAAGAAGCATATGAAATTTCCAAGTGGGTTGAGAGCATAACAGGAGTAAGGCCTGCCTTCCTTTTGGCTGTTTTGCAACAGGAATCGGCTCTCGGAAGAAATGTGGGCCAGTGCTATCTGGCGGATACCACATCGGGGGCTTCCGTCCATATTCACAACGGGCAAAGGTTTTCTAACGGGATACATCCGACAAGAGATATTCCTCCTTTTCTTACTATAACAAAAGAGCTCGGGAGAGACCCGCTGAGAACTCCCGTTTCTTGTCCTATGAGTTTCGGGTGGGGAGGCGCCATGGGACCGGCCCAGTTTATTCCTTCAACATGGATGCTTTACAAAAGCAGGCTGCACAATATTTTAGGAAGACCGGCTAATCCTTGGAGCATAAGAGACTCTTTTTTGGCATCAGGCGTGCTTCTTACCGATTCGGGGGCAAAAGCAAGAACGAGAGAAGGGGAGTGGAGAGCGGCGATGATATATTTTTCCGGAAGCACTACAAACGCCAGCTTCTACTGGTATGCAGACCAAGTGCTTGCAAGAGCGGATCAGTTTGAGAGGGACATAGGGGTTATGCTCGGAAACTAATTATTCAACAACAATATCCTTGTATTTTTCACGCTCTTCTTCTTCACGGAGAGCGTTTATTATTTCATCTAAGTCTCCGTTTAGTATCTCTTCTAATTTGTGCCAGCTCTGGTCTATCCGGTGATCGGTTACTCTGTTTTGCATAAAATTGTAAGTTCTGACTTTTTCCGCGCGCATTGCCGAGCCAATCTGTTCCCTTCTTTCCTTCTCCAGCTTTTCTCTGCGTTCGCGTTGTTCTTTTTCCAAAAGCTTTGCCTCTAGCACCGAGAAGGCGGTTTCTTTGTTTTGTTGCAGGCTTCTTTCATTTTGTGAAGTGACGACAATTCCCGACGGTTCGTGCACCAGGCGAACAGCGGTTTCTCTTTTATTAACATACTGTCCTCCGGGGCCCGATGATTTGCAAGTCTCCAATTTCACATCCTGGGGATTTATTTTTATCTTTCCCTTTTTGGGTTCGGGAAGAACGGCTACGGATACGGTGGAAGTATGAACCCTGCCTCCTTTTTCCGTTTCCGGAACTCTTTGCACTCTGTGTACTCCCGCCTCATAACGCATTAAAGAATAAGGGTCTTTGTTTTTTATTTTAAAAGTGACCATTTTATATCCTTTTTGCTGAGTTTTATTCTCGTCTAGTACTTTAACTTCCATGTTTTTGGATTGGGCGTACCGGGAATACATCTCAAAAAGATTGGCAGCAAAAAGAGACGCCTCGTCTCCGCCCGCTCCAGCTCTTATCTCTAATATGGCAGTGCCTTTTCGGACGCCCTCACTTTCTTCGTCTTTCTCTCTGGCGATAGAACGTTTAAGATTGGAAATCACTCTTTCTTTTTCTAAGAGAAGATCATTCATCTCTTCTTTGGCAATAGAGACGAGCTCTTCGTCTTTATCTTTTTTGATAACTTCCTCATTTTCCGCAATCCTTTTTTTCAACTCCTCCAATTTTCTTTTTTCGCCCACTATCTCTTCCAAAAACTTTTTCCTTTCAGCAAAAGAATCCCAGTCCGTGATACTTTCCGGGCGGGTCATTTTTTCCATTAGCGCGTCATACTCTTTTTGGATTTTTTCTAAAATAGACATGGCAATTAAAACAAAACTCTCCGCCGGAAAAAGGGGAGAGCTCTATCTTCTTTAGCTATTTTCTTTTCTTGGCCATTTTTTGCTTAAACTTTTCCACTCTTCCCATAGTGTCAAGAATTTTTCTTTTTCCCGTGTAAAAAGGATGACAAGCGGAGCAAACCTCCACGTTTATTTTTTCTTTGGTGGAACCCACAACAAAGGACTCCCCGCAGGAGCAGACTACTTTCGTATTTTGGTGATATTCAGGGTGAATGTCTTTTTTCATGGTTTTGTTATGTTACAAGCGAAATCATACCAAAAAACGGAATAAAAAGCAATAACTTGGTACATTTTTCTTGATTCTTATTTAAAATAGTGCTATACTCCGTGTCGTAATTAAGAAAAATATGGCTGTAAAAACAAGTACCAAAAAGCCCGGTGGGGTAATAAAAACAGAAGAGATGGCAGCTGCCGGCCTTCATTTCGGGCACGCTGTTTCAAAGAGACACCCTAACATGGACCCCTACATTGAGGGGGTTAAGGGATCCGTTCACATAATTGACCTTGCCGTAACTGCGGAAAAGATGAAAGAGTGTTTGGACCACATAAAAAAACTCAAGGATGAGGGAAAGGTAATTATGTTTGTCTGTACAAAGCCCGAATCACGGGACATAGCCAAAGAAACGGCAAAGGAGTGCGGGATGCCCTATGTTGTCAACCGTTTCTTGGGAGGCATGATTACCAATTTCAAGGTAATAAAACAGAGAATAGATTATTACAACGATATTTTAAAGCAAAAAGAAAGTGGTGAGCTGGAGCGGAAATATACAAAACAAGAAAGAGTCAAGATAGCCAAGGAACTTGAGGGGCTTGAGAAAAATTTTGAAGGAGTAAGAAATCTTGAAAGAATTCCCGATGCCGTTTTCGTGGTGGATATGGTAAAGGATAAGCTTGCCGTAAAAGAAGCAAGAATGCGTAATGTTACGGTCATTGGCATTGCGGATACTAATACCGATCCTTCCAAAGCCGATTACTTTATTCCGGCAAATGACGATGCAATAAGCTCCGTAAAATACATACTGGGAAAGGTTAAAGAAGTACTAAAATAACCAACAACAACGGGCAGTGTTGTGATTTGCAAGCCACAAGTTGTTGGCCATAAAACAATATATCATGTCAAACCTGGAACAAGTCAAAAAACTTCGTGAGGAAACGGGTGTTTCCATGATGGAGTGCAAAAAAGCGATTGAAAAGGCAGGAGGAGATATTGAAAAAGCGAAAAAAGTTTTAAGGGAAAAAGGAGAAGAGATTGCCGGAAAAAGGGCGGGCAGAACCGCTGGAGAAGGAACTGTTGCCAGCTATATTCATCCGGGAAGCAAAATAGGAGTACTTCTCGATATCCGTTGCGAGTCTGATTTTGTAGCCAAGTCGGATGATTTTAAAAATCTTGCACATGAGCTTTGTCTTCAAATTGCCGCGGCAAAACCGGCCTACATTAAAGAAGAAGACATTCCCGGAGAAACACTGGATGAAGAAAAAGAAATTGTGCTCAAACAACACAAAAACTCCGGAAAGCCGGAAAAAATTATTGAGCAGATTGTTGAAGGAAGGATAAAGAAGTTCAAAAAAGAAACCGTTCTTTTGATGCAGCCATGGGTTAAGGAAGAGAAAAAAACTGTTGAAGATCTCATTAACGAAACAGTTGCCAAGATAGGCGAAAAAATCGTTGTTAACCGCTTTTCGCGGTTTGAGATATAAAAGTGTATGGTTTTTGGCCTCATAGTATTTTGCTTAAGTGTTTTGGGTCTTTTTTTGTTTTTAACATGGAAGGCGCCTCTAGTTGCTGATCTGTCTGAAAAAGAAAACGACAAAGGTGATTTTATCTTGTCTGCCAAAGAAAAACTGGAAGAGGGGATTAAAAAGGAAGTTGAGGAAAAGTTTGAAAATTTTTTGCAAAGAGTGTTGTCTGTAATAAGAAAGGGAATTATCAAGGTTGAGGCGTTAACCACCAAGTGGCTCTACACTCTTAAAAGAAAAAGAAAAAAGAAGGAAGAATAACTTGTCGAGGTAGGTCAGAAATACTCCAGTACCAAAGTTCGCTGGCACAGGGCAGGGAGTAACAGTTTTACTCGCCCTGTTAGAAGTGCCGGTTTAGCTCAGCGGCAGAGCAGCTGTTTTGTAAACAGCAGGTCGCCGGTTCGAATCCGGCAGCCGGCTCAATTATTGAAAGTGTTAAACAGCAACACGACAGTTGACAAGATCGACAGAATATGTAAAATGATTTTCAGCACATTACAAAATTTATCTTTTGAGAAATAAGCCAGTTTCTTAAAGTTGCTTCGAACTTTAATTTGCGGGATTTACAGGTTTTACCTGTACTCTCTTTTTAGAGAGTTTGATCCTGGCTCAGGATGAACGCTGGCGGCGTGGATTAGGCATGCAAGTCAAACGGTTCGGCTTTTAGCCGAGCAGTGGCGAACGGGTTAGTAACACGTGGGAACGTACCTCCAAGACGGGAATAACTCCGAGAAATCGGAGCTAATGCCCGATAGTCCTTTTTGATGAAAATCTTAAAGGTAAACGGAAGCCTTTTGGTAACCACTTGGAGATCGGCCCGCGGCCCATCAGCTAGAAGGTGTGGTAAGAGCATACCTTGGCAATGACGGGTAGGCGGAGTTAGCGCTTGACCGCCAACAAAGGCATTGAGATACGGGCCTTACTCCTACGGGAGGCAGCAGTCGAGAATCATCCACAATGGGGGAAACCCTGATGGTGCGACGCCGCGTGTTTGAAGAAGCCCTACGGGGTGTAAAGAGCTTTTCTATCCGAAGAAGCCATGTACCATTTGGTACATGGTTGACGGTAGGATAGGAATAAGGGGCCGCCAATTGCGTGCCAGCAGCGGCGGTAATACGCGAGCCCCAAGCGTTATCCGGTTTCATTGGGCGTAAAGCGTTCGTAGGCGGTTTGCTAAGTTTTCGGTTAAATTTCCAGAGCTCAACTTTGGAAGTGCCGAAAAAACTGGCAGACTAGAGGGCGTTAGAGGTTGGCGGAACGGTCGAAGTAGGGGTGAAATCCGTTGATATCGACCGGAACACAGAAAGCGAAGGCAGCCAACTGGGACGACCCTGACGCTAAGGAACGAAGGCTAGGGTAGCGAAGATGATTAGATACCATCGTAGTCCTAGCTGTAAACGATGGACACTAGCTTCTTGAAGTGTCGACCCTTCAAGTGGCGAAGCTAACGCGTTAAGTGTCCCGCCTGGGAATTACGGCCGCAAGGCTAAAACTCAAAGGAATAGACGGGG
>PUMQ01000015.1 GCA_003551435.1 Candidatus Nealsoniibacteriota bacterium | reverse complement strand
ATACCACCTTGCTCTTTGTTGACGATCATACTTAATGGGGCTTGGCATATGCATATTTTATTAGTTAACACCTGTTACCCTTCAGTATACCAGGTGTCACCCCATGGTGTTAACTATACAGAATGACAAAGGTCCGGCCTCTGCAAATTTACAGAGGTCGGACCTTTGCCAGTGGTTGACCAAAAAGGGAAAAAATGATATACAAGGAGCGTTAAATCACGAAAACATGCCTATTACCAAATCAGCGAAAAAAAGATTAAAACAGGACAAGAAGAGGCGCCTTCTTAATTTGAGCTACAAGCGTAAGATGAAAAAGGTTGTCAAAGAGATAAATGATCTTGCTAAAGAGGGAAAGAAAGGCGAAGCGAAAAAACTTCTTCCTGAAGCTTACAAAGCGATAGATAAGGCCGCTAAAAAAGGAGTGATAAAGGAAAACACCGCTTCTCGAAAAAAATCACAACTAACAAGAGCGGTTTCTTAAATTCCGAATAAAAAAAGATGAATGGCTAACACGGGATCTGTCTGTCCCGTTTTTGCTTTCAGGTCGATTTGAAAAAGAAGGTTGATTATCTCTTTGAGCTCGTCAAAAGAAAACTTCTTTGCCTGATAGAAACTCTTTTTGAAAACAAAGGGATGAAGGCCGCTCTTTTTTTTCATCTCTTCATAGGAAAACCCTCTTTTTTCAAGATCACTCACCACAATTAAATTCCTGAACTGGTATCCGATCATCGAAAGAAGATAGAGATGATTTTCTCCCTTTTCCAGGTGGTCGTAGAGAAGAAGAAAAGCTTTTTCTTTGTCTTTCTCCGCTATAGCGTCTATTGTTTTAAAAATGTTTGTTTCTATCTCCGAGTTTGCTATAAGGTTTATGTCCTCTTTTTTTATCTTCCCGGAACCGGCATAGAGAGAGAGTTTATCTATTTCGTTTTTTATCTTCCACAAGTCTTCTCCTCCTTCCTTTTCAAGATGGAACACGACTTCTTTATCTGCCTCTGCTTTATTTTTCTCAAATTCTTTTTTTATCCATAAAGAAAGTTTCTTTCCGGAAAGAGGCCGGAACTCCTGGGACATAACACCTTTTTTCTCTTTTTCAAGAGCTTTGAAGAGTTCGTCTCCTTTTTTTATCTCTCCGTCCTCATGGATGACAAACAGATCATCAGAAAGGACAATTTTTTTCAAGTTTTCCAGAAGCCTGCTTTTTGCCTTTCCGGAAGAAAAGACGTTTTTTATAACGGTGAGGCGTTTTTCCCCAAACATGGAGACCTGTCCTTCATAGTAATGAAAATCATCAAGAAAATCTCCTTCAAAAAAATTGAGATTAAGTCCGCTCTCGTGTTTCTCTTTGTACTCTTTAACAATCTTCTCTAGCTTTTCCCGGGAGCGGTAAGTGTCTTTTCCGTAGAGCAATATAATCATAAATTGACCTATGACCTATGACTTATGACCTATGACTTATAACTTATGACCTATAACTTATGACTATAACGACATTTAACATTTGACATTTGACCATTAATTAAATTGTCATTTGTCATTAGTCATTGGTCATTGGTCATCTTTGGCATTGGGGACAGAAATATGTTCCTCTTCCTCCGACCTTAATTCTTTCTATCTTTTTTTTACAATTAAAACAAGAAAGCCCTTGTCTTTTGTAAACGAGGTGATGATTTTGGTATCCTCCTTTCTTTCCGTCCAAAAGACGGTAGTCACTGGTACTATCTCCTTTGAGCCTGATCCCTTTTTTAAGCAAAATTTTTGTCGCATGATATATTTTTTCCAGTTCTTTATCGGTTAGATTGCTTGCTTTTTTCCGCGGATCTGTACCCGTCTTAAAAAGAATTTCCGAGGCATAAATATTTCCAATTCCGGCAATGAAGTTTTGATCCATAAGAAGAGGTTTTATCTCTTTTTTCTTTTTTGCAAAAAGTTTTTTAAATTCTTTTTTGCCTATCAGGAGCGGATCAGGTCCGAGTTTTTTTATGTAATTTTCAGCCTCTTTTTTAGAAAAAACAGATACTCGGGCAAATTTTCTCAAGTCGGAAAGCGCGAGCTTTTCCCCATTGTCCAGAAAAAAAACGTATCGCAAAAATCCATTAACTTTTTCTCTCATCGTTTTGTTTTCCGCTTTCCATATTTTTTTTCCGTCCAAAGGGTCTTTGACCAACTTCCAGTTTCCCAATAAAAGATGCCCCGTCATTTTAAGATGTACAAAAAGAGTGTCGCCACTGCTAAGAGAGATAAAAATCCCTTTGCCAAACCTCTTTACGTCCCGAATTTTTTTGCCTTTTATTTTTTCCAGTTCCGTACTCTTTTCTTCCGCCCATACACAAACAAAGGTCCTGTTTAAGACCTTGTTTTTAAGCGAAGAAACGGTAGTTTCAACCTCGGGTAACTCCGGCATAATCCGAAACTACGCCACAGCTTTCTTGGTTTTATTAGATAATCTCCCTGATTTTTTTCACAATCTCCGGAGGAGTGAAGTGCGCTTTTATGAGAAAGTCTACCGCTCCCAAATTAAGCCCTCTCTCCACCTCGCTTTTCTGACCGAGATTGGAAAGAATGATAACAGGAATATCGGCCACTTCCGGATCTTTTTTTACCCTTTCTAGCACATCAAATCCATCAATCCCCGGCAAAATGAGGTCAAGCAGAATAAGGTCAGGCTTTTCTTCCTTGACTTTCGCTTCCCCTTTCTCTCCGTCAACGGCTTGGACAACTTCATACCCTTCCTTATCCAGTTTGCGGGAAATCATCTCCCGAAGAAACTTATCATCCTCAATAACCAATATTTTAGCCATGTCGAGTATTAAAAATTTAGTTAATAAGCAGCAAAGTTATATTAATCTTTTTACTCTTCCCTGACCTCCTCTTCAACTCCCCCTTCTTTTTCTTCTCCCGTCTCCTCTTCTTTTTTTTCAAAACTATCGCTTGCTTCTCCTCCTTCTCCTTTTCCGATTTGTGCTATCACTTTGTCAATCACCTCTTGAGGGTCAAACTCCGTTTTAACCAGCCAATCGCTGGCTCCCAGCTCCCGAGCACGGTCAATCTCGACAGGTTGGCCCGAGTTAGAAACCACTATCACAGGGATAGAGGAAATGCTCTCATCTTTTCTCATCTCTTCGAGTACTTCAAAGCCTCCCATTTTAGGCATGATAATGTCAAGCAGAATAAGGTCCGGCTTTACCTCTCTTACCTTTTTTAATCCCTCTTCTCCGTTTTCGGTAACCTCCACGCTGTAGCCCTCTTCGGTAAGTTTTTTTTGTAAAAGGTTGCGAAGAGCTTCTTCATCTTCTATAACGACAATTTTTTTCATAATAACAAAGTTACTGTTGTTGATATTTGTAATAGGACTGACTTTGCCGAAAACTTCTCTAAAAAGTATTTGAACTCTTGGCAGAGCCGGTCTGACCTTTGCGTTTTTTCATCTTATCCTCATTAAAAAATAATGTCAAATATTTTCACGGCCCAATCCTCACCTTTCTTGCAAGGCGGGAAGAGTAAAAAAGAAAACGCTTCCTTCGCCCGCCTTAGAAGAGAACCCCACTTCTCCTCCATGCGCCTCAACAATGTTTTTGGCAATAAAGAGGCCCAACCCAGATCCTTCCGTGTCCATCCGCTGTACATTAGCCGCTCTGAAAAACTTGTTAAACAACCTCTTTTGCTGATCTTCCGGTATACCCACTCCCGTATCCGATACCGTAAACTTAACTTCCTCCCCGTCATCTGAAGCCTCCAAGGAGAGAGTTACTCTTCCTTTGGAAGTATATTTCATAGCGTTATCAAGAAAGTTTTGCAAGACCAGCCTTATTTTTTCTTCATCCACTTTGACCAAAGGAAGCTTTTCTTCAGGCTCTTCTATTTTAAACTCCAATCCTTTCGCTTTTATGGCGTCTTCGTAAGCCTCTATTACCGGTTCCATAACTTCTTTAACCTCCATCTTCTTTGGCTCATAAACGTACCTTCCTTCCTCTATCCGGGTTACGTTTAGAAGATCGTTTACCAGATTTATCATCCGATCGTTCGCTTCATAGGCCCTTTTTATAAACTCAACAACTTCTTCGGGAATTTTTGCCTCTTCTTCTTCCTCTAGTATGGATTGCAACGTCCACTTTATCCCGGCAAGAGGAGTGCGCAACTGATGGGCCGCTACCGAAACAAATTCGCTCTTTATTCTTTCAATTGCTTTTTCCCTCGTAATATCGTGCAGAATAACAAGCATGCCGATATTTTTCTTTTTCATCACTACCGGCACACTGGACACCTCCAAAACCAGATCTTCCCTTACTTCTAATTCTTCTTTGAGAACCGCTTTTCTCTCTTTCTTTAGGATACTAACCAGAGGCTCAAGCCTTGAAAAACTGCCCAGCTCCGCCAATCTTTTCCCCACAAAATCTCCGCCCCTTACATTAAGAAATACTTCCGCCCGCGGGTTTATAAGTGAAAGCACGTTCTCCGCATCAAAAACGAGCAGCCCGTCGGTAAAGTTGTTGATGATGGCCAGTGTCTTTTCTTTTTCTTCCTCCGCTTCCCGGGAGGCCTTGTCTGTATCTTCGGCCAAATTTAGAAGCGCCGTTTGCGTCTCTCTCATCTCTTCTGCTTTTTGTTCTAATTCCGCCGCCTTATCTTCAATTTCCTTGGTCCTCTCTTTTACCTTTTCTTCAAGTTGTTCGTTAAGTTCTTCAAGCGCTCTTGTCCGGGCGGCAATTTTTATTTCCAACACTTTTTCGGATTCTTCAAGCCTCTCTTTCGCTTTTTCAAGTTCCTCAGTTCTTTCTTTTATCTTTCTTTCCAGGTCTTCCTCAAATCTTTTGGTTTCCGTAATATCACTTACGGTAATAAAGTATCCGGAAAAGGCTTCTTTTTCATCTCTTCTGGAAAGAGCGGAAACTTTTACGGGAATTTCCTTTTTTTCCTTGGTTACCAGTGTCATCTCTTCTTCCACTACGGATTTTTTGCTGGCCACTCGGGCAATAAAGCTTTCCAGCTTCCCCCTGTTTTTAAACAAAAAGTTTATATTCTTCCCCACTACCTCCATCTTTTCGTATCCGGAAATTTCCTGGAAAGCATCATTGCTGTCCAAGACATAGTCCAAGGGATTTACCATGCAAAAGGCAAGGGGAAGAAAAGAGGTAAAATCCTCTATATAGCGGCGAAGATCTTCCAATTCTCCGCTCTCGTCTTCTGTTATTTCATCTGCTCTTTCCTCTTCCATAATTAGGTTCCTTTGTGCTTCTTTAACTCTTCTTTTAACTTCTCTATTTCCTCTTTCAATTCCACCATTTTCAGCTCTCTTCCTATTGTAAGCCGATTTATTCTTTCTGCTTCTTCTATTTTCTCCTGGAGCTTTTTGTTGGTCTCCTTTATTTCATCTTCCTTTTTTTTAATTTCCGTCATATCAAAAAAAGAAAAAAAGGCACCGCTTATCTCTCCTCCCTTTACTTTCCGGGTTCTTGCCGATACAGTAACCTGTATTTCCGCTCCTTCTTTTGTTTTTACCGTCGCTTCTTTGCCTTCTATCGCTCCTTTTTCCATTACTTCTCTTAGCATATTTTCCGCTTCTTTTTTTTCCAAGAAAGAAAAAAAGCTTTCTCCGACAACGTCGTACTCGTCGTATCCGGTTTTTTTAATAAAGGCGGGGTTCACTTCCAAAACCAGCCCTTTGGAGTTTACAAAGCACAAAGGAAGAGGGGTGAAAGAAAAGAGATCTTCGATATAGCTTTCCAGCAAAGCGATATCCTCCGACAGAGTTTTTATTTTATTTTCTTTGTCTTCTGTATTTACCATTTTAGTACAAATTGATGGAAAAAGCTTTCTCCTTTAAAGTAACACTCCGTTTCCCGGCAACTGGCTTCATTTTTCCCCATTGCTTTACCAACCCCCTCCAGATATCCGCACATATAGTCGCAAAAAACAGGATGGAGATTGAAGTTATACAACCTGAAAATCACTTCCCTTTTTCTTTCGTTTATTCCCTCAATCTCCAGTCTTCCGATGGTGTAATTCCGCCTCCACTTTTTTAGTATCTTTTTTAAAACGCTTTTTACACCGAAGAGTTTTACAAAAAGGTAAAAGAGGGGCGGTCTTACAAAAGAAAACTCCCCCATCTCTTTTACTTTTCTTTTATCCATGTTAAAAACCCTGCTTATTGCAAGAAGAGATAAGACTTTTTTCCCGCACGGATAAAACTTTTCATTTTTAACCTCTCTATAGGAAAAAGGGGAACTCATGTCTTCGAGTTCCTTTTGCACTTGTTCTAACTTTTCTTCTCCCCCTTTTTCAAGAATAAAAGATTCGTCCGCTCTAATCACTTTTCCGCGGACTTCTCCCGGGCTGTTTAGCATTTCATCTATCGCTTCTTTTGTCACATTGTAGTACATTCCGCTAATTGAAATTAAGCTTTAGATTTCTTCCTTCTTTTGAGGGTTTTTTATTCTCCTTTTTCTCTCCTAAAAAACGGTTCGCCATGCTTAAAAACCCAAGGTCTTGCAAAACTTTTCCCGTCTTTTCCTTGTCTTGTTGAAAACTAAACCTTCCAAAATCAATTCCGGAAAGGCACTTTCTGTCTATCGTCGCCAAGTCCCTGCTTAAAAACGCTTCTTTCTTCTGCTTTTTGAGTTTTTCGTAAACCTTTTTACTCACCTCTTCGGGAGACTCTTTCTTCAGACTTGAATACAGGTCTTCCAATCTTCCGAACTTTTTTACAAGCTTAATGGCAGTCTTTTCTCCCACTCCTTCCACTCCCGGAATGTTGTCCGAAGGGTCCCCCTGGAGGGCTTTTATATCAACCACTCTTTCCGGCGGCACACCTCCGTACTTTTCTTCCACTTTCTTTCTATCGTAAAGAACACTTTCTTTAACGCCTCTCTTGAGAGTATATACTTTTGTTTTTCCGTTTACAAGTTGAAGAATGTCTGCGTCTCCGGTAACAATCACTGTCTCCACTCCTTCCGGAGCGCAAGAAGAAACCGCTCCCACAATATCATCCGCTTCAAGCCCTTCTTTGGCGAGGGTGGCCGCTCCCATTTTCTCAAACACCTCTTTTGTTTTTTTAATTTGGGACACCAACTCGTCGGGAGCCTTCGGTCTGTTTGCTTTGTACTCTTTGTACTTTTCGTGACGGAATGTTTTTCCCGGCGAATCGAAAGCAACTGCCAGATACCGGGGATTAATTTCCGAAATCATCTTAAAAAAAACAAGAAGAGATCCGTAAACCGCACCGGACGGCTCTCCTTTCTTGTCTTTGAGCGGGGGGAGAGCGTGAAAAGCACGGTGAATAATTGAGTTGGCATCAAAAAGCAAAAGTTTTTCTTTTTTCATATGTAAACTATATCACACACTTTAAATTAAACAAAAAATATGCTATGCTTTTTTCGCTTAATCGGGGCGTGGTGTAACGGTAGCACGCATCCTTTGGGAGGATGTAGCTCGAGTTCAAATCTCGGCGCCCCGACCACCTCCGTCGGAAAATGATGTTTTGAAAATATGTTTGCGAGCGTCGTATAATGGCTATTACCCGACCCTTCCAAGGTCGTGATGTGGGTTCGATTCCCATCGCTCGCTCCAATGTTCGATTTTTACCCCGTACCGAATGGTATGGGGCCCTTCACCCGCTCCACGTTTGATTTTTTACCTTGCACCAAACCCTTCACTCGCTTCGCATACAAAAAAACCCGGGGGTCCGACCTCCGGGCTTTATTTTAAGAAACTTCTGTAAAAACCGTTACTTAGCGTAGTCCACTATCCTCTTTTCTCTTATAAGGGTTACCTTTATCTCTCCCGGATACCGAAGCTCTTCTTGGATTCTCGTCGCTATTTGGCGAGCCATCTTCTTTGCTTCCAGATCGTTAATCTCGTCGGGTGTTACAAAAACTCTTATCTCCCTTCCTGCCTGTATGGCATACGCTTTTTCCACTCCGGAAAAAGAGTTTGCCACTTCCTCAAGTTCGCCGAGGCGCTTCAGATAGTTTTCCAACGTGTCTTTTCTCGCTCCGGGCCTTCCTCCCGAGATAGCATCGGCCGTCTGTACGATAACCGACTCAATACTCTCGTAAGGATACTCTTCGTGGTGAGACTTCATCGCTTCTATGACGCTTTCTTCTACTTCAAACTTCTGCAAGACTCGCATTCCGATATCTACGTGAGATCCTTCTACTTGATGATCGAGAGCTTTCCCGATATCGTGCAAAAGGCCCGCTTTTTTGCAAACAGAAGAATTCACTCCTATCTCGTCGGCAAGCGCTTCCGCTAAAAAGCTTACCTCCAAAGAGTGGCTCAGCACATTTTGCCCGTAGCTGGAACGGAAGTGCAGACGCCCCAAGAGACTTACAATTTTCGGATCCAGATCTATAATCCCTGTCTCGTAAACGGCTCCTTCTCCCGCTTTTTTTATCTGTTCGGCCACTTCCTCTTCCGCTTTTTCCACCATCTCTTCAATCTTCGCCGGCTGAATTCTTCCGTCAAAAATGAGGCGCTCTAGTGCCGTTTTTGCAATCTGTCTTCTTACGGGATCAAAGCTGGAGATAATAACTACTCCCGGAGTATCGTCAACCACAACCTCAACGCCGGTCAGCTTTTCCAACGTTTTTATATTTCTTCCTTCTTTCCCTATAATCCTTCCCTTTATGTCGTCATCCGGAAGAGCAACGTTGGTGGTAGTAAGATCCTGAACTTGGGAAGCGGAGTATTTCTGAATTACCGAAGAGAGTATCTCTTTTGCCCTGTTTAGATACCTTTCTTCACCCTCTTTTTCCAACTTATTTATTTTCTCTAAAACATCCGTTTCATATTCTCTTTCCAGTGCTTTGTAAAGCTCTTCTTTTGCTTCTTCTTTCGAAAGGCCGGCAATCTGCACAAGCTCTTCTTCCGCCTTTGTTTTCATCTCGTCAATCTCCTCCTTGATCTCCTTGAGCCTTTTCACTTTCTGGTTGAAAACTTTCTCCTTTTTTTCGTATTCGGAAAATTTCTGGTCTAAGGTGTTTTCCCTCTTTAGCAGAAATTTTTCCCTCTTGAAGAGTTCTTCGTTTTTCTCCTCTGTTTCCTTTCTTGCCGTTTCTATCATCTCCGCATACTTCTTTTTTGCCTCCACCACAATCTCCTTACTCCTTTTTTTCGCATAGTCAATTCTTTTTTGTACCTTTGTTTCCAAAGCGCGGTGGTCCCTTTTGGCAATTGACTGGCGGGCAAGATACCCGAGTCCGGCTCCGATAATAAGGCAGACCGAACCTGTTAAAAGTAAAATTACATATTCCATGTTCAAAAAGTCCGGAAGCTTTACTACCGCAAGTTCCCTGCCCGATTCGCGCAATATTTCCCGTTAGAAACGGGGGTTTGAGCCGCCCGACGCCCTCAAGAGAGCCGTTGGCGTTAAAAGGAGATATATTGGTTTTGTTTTAGTGTTAGATGTTTCTTTCACCAAATAACTGTTGCTGTAATTCGCTTTAAAAGCGCATATTCCTTTCTTTTCGGACATAAGATGTTTGCGGTTTCAAGTCCAAAGACCGGTTATTTATTGTAATACCGGAATATTATCAAAAAACAAATATTTTGTCAAAATCCTTAAATTTTCTTTTTTTCCTTGATAACCTCGTCAATAATTCCGTATTTCTTCGCATCATCCGCGGAAAGATAAAAATCTCTGTCGGTGTCTTTCTGAATTTTCTTCAAAGGTTGCTTGGTATGAGAGGCAATAATTTTGTTTAGCCTCTCTTTAATTTTGAGTATCTGCCGAGCGGTAATCTCTATTTGTGACGCTTCTCCTTGAGCTCCTCCCATTACCTGATGAAGGAGTATTTCCGAATTGGGAAGGGCAAATCTTTTTCCGGAAGTTCCCGAGGCAAGAAGAACTGCCGCCATAGAGCCGGCCATTCCCACACACACAGTGGAAACATCACACTTTACATATTGCATGGTATCGTAAATAGCCATTCCGGCGGTAACCGATCCTCCCGGGCTGTTTATATAAATCCTGATGTCCTTCTGAGCGCTCTGGCTGGCCAAAAAGAGCATCTGGGCAATAATTGCATTTGCTACGGCATCGTTGACGGGAGTCCCCAAGAAAATAATTCTTTCCTTGAGCAACCGGGAGTATATATCGTACGCCCTCTCCCCGTATTGCGTTTTTTCGACTACTGTTGGTATGAGGTTCATATGACTTATGACCTATGACTTATGACCCATGACTCTCTTTATTGCCGGTCATTAGCCATTGGTTATTTGTTATTGGTCGTTTTTAATTTGCTCTTCTTCCACGTCTTCATTCTTTTCGTCAATTTCTTCGGCTTCCGCCGTTTCTTCAATTTTATCTTTCCCGATGGCCTTAACGTCAATTCTCCATCCGGTAAGCTTGGCCGCCAGACGGACGTTCTGTCCTTCTCTTCCGATGGCAAGAGAAAGCTGGTCTTCGGGAACAGTGACTACCGCTCTGTTTTCCTTAATATCCACCTCGGAAACTTTTGCTGGAGCAAGAGCGTTTTTTATAAAATCCTCAGGTTTTTCCGGATACTCTACAATATCTATCTTCTCTCCTCCAAGTTCCGAAATAATAGCTCCCACCCTGGTTCCTCGCTGTCCTACGGCAGTTCCCACCGGATCTATTCCCTCTTCCTTAGAGTGAACGGCAATTTTGGTCCTCGAACCGGGCTCTCTGGCAATGGATTTTATCTCTACCGTACCGGCGGAAATCTCCGGCACTTCCAACTCAAAAAGCTTGGAAACGAATTTCGGAAAAGCGCGAGAAAGCATCACCGCCGGCCCTTTCGGACTGTCTTCCACACTCAAAACGTAAGCCTTGTATCTTTGTCCGGGGCGGTAGATCTCTCCCGGAATCTGTTCCTCCTTGTGCATTATCCCGAGAATTTTTCCGATATCCATAAGGACATTTTTCCCCTCCACTCGCTGGACAATTCCGGAGATCACCTCGTTTTCCTTGTCTTTGTACTCGCTGAAAACAAGATTTCTCTCAGTTTCCTTTATTTTTTGAAGAATGACCTGCTTTGCAGTCTGAGCGGCTATTCTTCCGAAATCTTGCTTCTTTTCAAGAAGAGTTTCTATCTCGTCTCCTAACTTAGCGTCTTTTTTTATCTTTTTTGCCTCTTTGAGAGTGATATGTTTTTTGGGGTTGTATCTTACCTTTCCCTCTTCCTCTTCTTCATTTCTCTCCGTAAACTCTTCGTCCCCCTCCTCATCCTCCTGGAAAATGGCCGTTGTCTCATCTACTACTGTTTTTACCAGCCAAAACTCAGCTTCTCCGGTTTTAGGATCAACTTTCGCTTTTACAACTTCCCCTTTTTCTCTGTATTCTTTTTTGTAAGCGGTAGCCACCGCCTGCTCGATAATCTCCACCACCTTTTCCTGTGGTATTTCTTTTTCTGTTGCAATTTGAGAGATTGCCGAGGTAAATTCTCTTATATCCATACTCTTTGCATTTACAATTTTTCCGCTTTTAATAAAAATTAATGTCCGTTTTCTTTACGGACACGTCAACAACCTATCTTCTCTTTGTTCCAAGGAAATGATAACAAAATACAGCATTTTGTCAAACTCTTACTTATGCCAAGCGTGGGAGTCAAATTAAAGAACTTTAAGAAATTTAATCTTTCCTTTTCTTATAACAGAATTCTTTTTCACCGTGTGGCCGGGATCTTCAACAACTTCTCCGTCCACTCTTACCCCTTTCTGTTTGAGAACTCTTTTGGCCTCGGCGTTTGAAGAAACGAGCCTTCCCTGCACAAGAACCGCCACTATATTGTAGTCGGATGGCTTGATCTCGGGCATCTCTTCGGGAGTTTCTCTTTTGGAAAAAGTTTTTACAAAATACTCTTCCGCTTTTTCAGCTTCTTTTCCTGAGTGGTAGATTTTTACAATCTCACGAGCAAGCTTTATTTTTATATCCCGGGGATTGGACCCCTTCTCTAACTCTTCTTCGTACGACTCTATCTCCTCTGTGCTTACTCTTGTCAGAAGCGTAAAGTATCTTGTGATAAGATTATCTTCAAGAGACATCACTTTTCCGAACATATCGCTTGGAGAGTCAAAAAGATTGATCGTATTTCCCGCGCTGGAGCTCATCTTTTTCCCGTCCGTACCTTCAATCAAAGGATTGGTAATAATATCCTGGGGTTCTTGCCCATAAAACCTCTGCATTTCTCTTCCTGTTAAAAGGTTAAATCTTTGGTCGGTACCTCCCACCTCCACGTCCGCTTTTATCATCACCGAGTCGTACCCTTGCATAAGAGGGTACAGTACTTCCCTTAAAGAAATTCTTTTCCCTTCTTTAAGCCTCTTTTTAATGTTTTCCCGGGAGATAAACTCGTTGAGAGAAAAGATGTTTGCCTGCTTGCTTATTTCCATATAATCAAGAGATCCGAGCCACTCGCTGTTGTAACGGATTTCCGACTCCTCCAGATTAATTATTTTCCCGGCTTGCTCTTTGTAGGCCTTAAGGTTTTCCTTTACTTTTTCTTCAGAGAGCATCGGCCTCTCGCTCTCTTTGTCCGAAGTGTCTCCGATAACCCCGGTAAAATCACCGATAATAAACACCACTTGGTGCCCCATCTCTTGAAAGTCCCTCAGTTTTAATAAGGGGATAGACCTTCCCAGGTGAATATTGGGACTTGTCGGGTCAATGCCGAGCTTGACGCGCAACTTTTTCCCGCCTTTAAGCTTTTTTTCCAGGGTTTTTTTATCTATCGCCTCTTCCACCCCTCTTTCCAATATCTCTTTTATTTTTCTACTTTCTTCTTTCATGTTTTTATAATACTACAACCGGGTTTTTTACTCAATTCCTTCCCCATATGCGTTCTCGAAAAAGGAAGAGAGTAGAGAGTGGACCCAGCCGGATTTGAACCGGCGACCTCGCGCATGCGAAGCGCGCGCTCTAGCCAACTGAGCTATGGGCCCTTCTTTATAATTTTTGTCGGGCCGCCGGGACTCGAACCCGGAATCACGCGAACCCGAATCGCGCATGTTAGCCATTACACCACGGCCCGATTAGGTTACCCAGTACTTCTTTTTTGTCATCTCGTCACGCTTGGTTTCCGTTTTTTCTATTTCTTTTTTCGCTTTTTTCGCCTCTTTACGAATGTCCTCGCTCTTCCAGCTTGCCATCTCCTTTACTTTCTCTTGTAAAATTTCTTTCTTGTTAAGTTGCGGGTTGTTTATAACTTCCAAAAGCAAAATATGCAACACATCTCCCACTGCCGGCCCGGGAGAGATCCCCATTATCTCCATTACTTCGTTTCCGTCTATTTTTAGCATATTCACGCTTATCGGATCCAGAGAAACTTTGTCTATCAAATACCGCAAGTGCCGCAATCTGTAGGGCTCCGCCTTGGGTACTCCGGAGCCTATTCTGTCGGCCATTCTCACTTGCAAAAGTGCCTCTATATTTTCTCTTCCCACTTTTCTTAAAAGCCTCCTTACCGAACTTTCCGAAACTTCCCCTACATTATAATAGAAGAGGTGATAACGGGTAAGAAGAGTTATTTTCTCCACCTCTTCTTTTTTAAACTTGAGCCGGCGTAAAATATTTTTTACCATTTTCGCTCCCACCACTTCGTGATTATAGAAAGTGGCTTCTTCCCCTTCTCCTTTTTTTACTCTCGGCTTACCCACGTCATGAAGAAAGGCCGCCATTCTCACTTGCATGTCAAATCCTTTTTCCGCCGCATACTTTAAAGACCGTACCGCGTGCTCATAGCAGTCGTAAATATGGTGTTTCGCTTGGGGAACATTGTGTCCTTCTACCACCTCCGGAAGAAACTGCTCTAGCAGATTGAGTTCCCGCAAAGACTCCACTCCATCGGCCGCTTTTTTTGTCATAATTGTCTTTACAAACTCATCTCTTATTCTCTCACCCGATATTTTCTTTAAAAGAGGGGCGTTTTTTTTAATCGCTTCCTTTGTCTTCTCTTCAATAGAAAACTCAAGAGAAGAGGAAAGTCTCACTGCCCGCATCATACGCAGGGCGTCTTCGGAAAACCTTTCCTCCGGGTTTCCTACCGCCCTTATAATCCTGTTTTTCAAGTCGTCTTGACCGCCGAAAAGATCAATAATTTCAAAATCCCGGTCCTTCGGGCCGATAGCCATAGCATTAATGGTAAAATCTCTTCTTTTTAAATCCTCTTCTATCTGCCTTACAAAAAACACTCTCTCGGGATGCCTTTTGTCTTTATAGTTTTCCTCCACCCGGTAAGTGGTAATCTGCACTTCCTTCAGGTTTTCTTTTTTAGAGCCGGTAAAAACAGTTACTGTTCCGAACTTGTTGTCCGAAAAGCTTTTTTTAAATATTTTACCAACTTCTTCAGGCTTGGCGTTTGTTGCCACATCAAAATCTTCCGGCTCTTTGCCTCTTAGCATATCTCTCACACACCCTCCGACCACATATCCCTCAAAACCCTTCTCTCCAAGGGTTTTAATAATTTTGATTATCTCTTTTGGAACCGTCATCGCGTGTTAATTGTACCTTATCTCGCCCTTCTTTTCAATTATTTTCCAATCCCTTATACGCTTTAGATGTTTTCCGGAAGATTGACGGGTTTTTTTTCGCGGAAAATATGGTACAATATACTCCGTCCGTCTTTTCCATCCAACCGACGGCCGCCCGGCTCCTGCTTGCTGAAACTACGCCCCCTTGGTGAAACGGATATCACATCGGGCTTCGGACCCGAGGTTAGGGGTTCAAATCCTCTGGGGGGCACTTTCACACCTTTTATTTTTTTAAAAAAAAGTTATAATAACAAGCAATGAGAAAGATATTTCCTTTTGTTTTTTTTCTTTTTTTAGCAGTTCCCCTTGTGGCAGGTGCGCAACAAGGCGGGCTTGTTCCTTGCGGACCCGGAACGGGAAAGCCCGTTTGCGAGCTTTGCGATCTTTTCCAACTTATCGCCAACCTGGTACGGTTTATTCTTGTTGTCCTCGTTCCACCGGTAGCCACCCTCTTTTTTATTTTCGGAGGAGTGACTTTTTACACCGCTATGGGAGATGCGGATAAGATTGCCAAAGGAAAAAAAATACTGACAAGCGTAGTGGTAGGAATTGTTATTATCTACACCGCCCATTACCTTGTTTCCATGATTCTCGGAGCGCTCGGAGTGGTGGACGTACAGTGGCCGGACATAATCATATGTTAAGCTCCCAGAGAGTCTGAAAAAAATCCGGATCCTCTCTGGCTAACTCCGCCTTTTTACACAGCCCCGCTAGCTCAGCTGGAAGAGCAGATCCCTCTTAAGGATAAGGTCGTAGGTTCGAACCCTACGCGGGGCACAAATTGACTATTGACCAATGACAAATGACCAATAACCGGTAATAAAGAAGTCATAAGTCATAGGTCATAAGTCATAGGTCATAAGTCATAGGTCATAAGTCATAGGTCATAAGTCATAAGTCATAGGTCATAAGTCATAAGTCATAGGTCATAAGTCATAGGTCATAAGTCATAAGTCAGAAAATTATGTTAACAAAAGAAGAGAAACAGGAAGCGTTAAAAGAAGAAAAAAATACCGGCAGTGCGGAGGCGCAAGTTGTTCTGCTCTCCAAACAGATAGAGAGACTGTTTGCCCACCTGAAAAAAAGCCCGAAAGACCTTCATTCCAAGCGAGGCCTTCTCGGTATGGTCAATAAAAGGAAAAAGCTTCTCAATTACCTTAAAAGGAAAGACGAAAAGAGGTATAAAGAGCTTCTTCCCAAAATAGGCCTTAAAAAACAAAATAAATGATAAAGCATAAAGGACAGCGCGTAGCGATTTTTCTTGACGTACAAAATCTTTACCACTCGGCAAAAAATTTGTACAACGCACGCGTTAATTTTAGCAATGTAGTGGAAACGGCCGTAGGCAAAAGAACTCTTATCCGCGCCTTCGCCTATGTAATAAAAACAAAAACCGGGGAAGAAAAATCCTTTTTCGAGGCGCTTACCAACTTGGGAATAGAGATAAGGGTTAAAGACCTGCAAGAGTTTCATGGAGGCCTTAAGAAAGGCGACTGGGACGTGGGAATAGCCATAGATGCCGTTCGCATGGCTCCGGGAGTGGATGTTGTGGTTCTTGTTACCGGGGACGGCGATTTCGTTCCTCTGGTAGAGTTTTTAAAAAGCAGAGGAAAGAAAGTAGAAGTAATCGCCTTTGAAAGATCCGCATCTTTAAAGCTGAAAGAAGCGGCAGACGAATTCGTAAACCTGGAAGAAAAAACCAGAAGATTTCTTCTCGTTTCCCCCTCAAGAGTTCAAAAAGGCAAAAAAGCTGTAAAGAAAAATAACGAAGAAACTTAAAAATGAATAATAAAACGAAAAAGTTTAGTTTAAATATTGAAGGAAAAGAGATGACCGTTACTTTGAGCGGTTTGGCCGAAAGGGTCAACGGAGAAGCATTGGTTCGCTGCGGAGATACGGTTGTTTTTGCCGTAGCTACCATGTCCGAAGAAGAGTCAAGTAAGGATTTTTTTCCTCTTTCCGTAAACTACGAAGAAAAGTTTTACGCCGCAGGAAAGATAAGCGGTCCGCGCTATACCAGAAGGGAAGGAAGGCCGTCCGATAGAGCAACGCTCGTCTCTCGAATGATAGACCGGGCTATCCGCCCCCGCTTTACAAAAGACTTAAAAAACGAGGTCCAGGTTATCGTAACCTGTCTTTCATGGGACGAAAAAAACGATCCTTCGGTAGCCGGATTGATAGCCTCCTCTCTTGCTCTCCACCTTTCGGACATCCCCTGGGAAGGCCCTCTCGGAGCGGTTCAAATCGGCCTTCTAGAAGAAGGGGGTTGCGTAATCAATCCAAGTTACGAGCAAAAAAAAGAAAACGGAAAAATGGAGATGGTGGTAAGCGGTTTTTTTAAAGAAAACGAGTTTACCGTCAATATGATAGAGGGTTCTTTCAAAGAAGAAAGTGAAAAGGCGGTAGCAAAGGCGATCGGGCTCGCCGAAAATCCGATAAAAGAAATTTGCGCATTTCAAGAAAAGATAAGAAAAGCGGAGGGAAAAGAAAAAGTAAAGCTCCCCGACCCTTTTGAAGATGGGGAAGTAAAAAAAGCCGTTGAAAAAGAAGCAAGAGAAGAGATGAAAAACATCTTCTCTCTAAAAGACAACCGGGAAAAAAAGTTAAAAGAGCTAAAAAAGAAAGTTTCCGATTTCATAAAGGAAAAGTACGAGGAAGAAAAGAAAGTTTCTTTCGCTTTCGCTTGTCTAGAGAAGATAATAGAAGAAGAAATAAGGAGAAATATTTTGGAAAAAGAAGATCGGATAGACGGGAGAAAAATAGATGAAGTTAGAGAAATAAATTGTTCAGTAGGTCTTCTCCCCCGAACTCACGGCTCGGCTCTCTTTTCCCGCGGACAAACAAAAGCTCTTTCCGTAATTACTTTGGGTGCGCCCGGAGAACAGCAACTAATGGAAGAAATGGAGGTTTCCGACAAAAAACGGTTCATGCACCACTACAACTTTCCCCCTTACTCTGTAGGGGAAGTAAGACCGATAAGAAGCCCCGGGAGAAGGGAGATAGGCCACGGTATGCTGGGAGAAAACAGCCTTCTTCCCCTTCTTCCCGACCCGGATGATTTCCCTTACACCATTCGCAGTGTCTCTGAAATAGTCTCTTCAAACGGGTCCACTTCCATGGCCTCGGTGTGCAGTGCCTCTCTCGCCTTCATGGACGCCGGCATTCCCATCAAAAGACCGGTAGCGGGAATTTCCATCGGTCTTGTAACCGACAAAGAAAGCGGGAAATACAAACTCCTTACCGACATTCAAGGAACGGAAGACCATTACGGAGATATGGATTTTAAAGTGGCCGGAACGGAAAAAGGAATCACCGTCATCCAAATGGACGTAAAAATAGACGGACTTACCAAAAAAATGATTGAAGACTCTTTGGAAAGAGCAAGAAAAACCCGCCTCTACCTACTCGGAGAGATGAAAAAAGTTATTGAAAAACCAAGAGAGAGCCTCTCTCCGTTTGCTCCGCGCATCGTCACTTTGAAGATTGATCCGGAGAAAATAGGCGATGTAATAGGTCCCCGGGGGAAAACAATAAACGAAATAATAGACGGGACAAACGTGGCTATCGATATTGACGACTCAGGGCTTATCTCCATCACTTCGGAAAACGACGAGTCAATCGAAAAAGCGGTCAGCTGGATTAAAAATATCACTCGGGAGATAAAAGAAGGAGAAATTTTCCAAGGAAAGGTGGTAAAGCTTTTCGGCTTCGGAGCGGTAGTGGAAATCGTTCCCGGGCAGGAAGGACTGGTCCATATTTCGGAAATTGCCGACAGAAGAGTAAAAAGCGTGGAAGACGAGCTAAAGCCCGGAGAGATAGTGCCCGTAAAAGTAATTAAGGTTGAGGACAGCGGAAAGATAAGTTTGTCGATAAGAAGAGCAAAAGAGAAAACCGAAAACAAGTAGGAAATTTCCGTAAAAAATTGCTTCTCTGCTTTTTTCGTATGCTCTTTCCCGAAAAGCATTGGCTTTTTGCAAATTTTACCCTATAATACCAATACGTTGCCGGGAAATTTTTACTCGAGCTAAACGTACGATATGTCCGAAAAACAACAACAAGGAGGGATACGGACAATGAGGGGAGATCTTGCCCGCATCCAAAGGGGCGAGCCGAAACCGAAACGCAAACTCACGGCAGAGCCCTTGCTCCAAAAACTAAAAAGTATTCCATTAGGTGAGCCAACAGGTCACGGTGTTTCCCTTGGAGCACAAAAACACCAAAAAGAAGAAGTAGCTGCCGCCATAAGAAAGCAGAAAGAAACAGTAGAAGATAGGAAGGTTGTGGAAGAAATCAGAGAAAAGGCAAAAGAGCGTGCTCGTAAGGAAATAGAAGAAGCCAGAGAGAGGGCAGCTGAAAAAGAAAAGTCTTTCAAAGAACCTTTTGCCGAGCCGCCCGACGATGTCCGGGAAAAACCAATAGAAGATGTTCCCGACGAGGCTCCGGACAAAGAAGTAATACTTGAAGAAGGCTTAAAAAAACTTATAGAAGACGGAAGAAAAGAGGGGCAAGCGGAAGAAGAGAGAATAAAAAAACTGGAAGAAGACCTTGAAAAAGAAAAAAAAGAGGAGGATGAAAGAAAAGAAGGAGAGAGGAAAAGCCTTCAAGGGGAGTTGGAAACGGTGAGGGCCGAAAAAAGAAAGCTTGAAGAGTCTCTTATTGACTTTTTGGAAAAAAAGAAAGAAGCGGAAACCGGGAAAGAGCAAGCAGAAGGAAAACTCGCCTCAATGGAGAAAGAACATTCAGAATCTCTTAACGAAAAAGAAGCAAGCTTCGCGGAGATGGAGGCCTTCTTTAATAAAGAAGAGGAGTTTTTGCAAACAAAAGAAGAGAAAGAGCGCCTTTCCTTGCTTCTTTTCAAGCTAGAAAGAGAAGAAACTCTTTTAAGAGAAGAGTTGAATTTAGCAAAAGAGAGAGAAGAGATTGTTTCCCTCAAATTGTCTCTCCTGGATCCTCACTACAAAGAAAAACTCTTAGAAAGAGAGATCGCTGTTATGGAAAGAAAAAAGGAGGAGCTCTCTTTGCGCAAATCAAGATTGGAAGCGGAGATAGACAACATTTCTTCTCAGGAAGAAAAGCTTGGGGAAAGCAAAGACGGAAAAACCCTCGCCTACCTTAAGGCGGAAAAAGAAAGAAGGCAAAAGAAAATTTCTGAAACGGAAGGAGAAATAGAAAGCATTAAAAAATCGCTCCAGTCTTTCCGCACAGAAATTGCTTCTTTCAGAGAGAGTGCCCAAAAATTAGAAGGTGAAATAGAAGAAAAAGAAAAGGCAGTGTCTGTAAAAAAAGAAGAGTTGGCGGAGAAAAGAAAAGAAAAAGAAACACAAGTAAAGCAAAAAGAGTCTTCATTTGAAAGCGTGCAAGAAGAAATAGAGAGGCAGCTCTCGGAAATAAGAAGGAAAAGAGAAGCTGTTCGAGACGAAGAAAGAGCAAGAACAGTAGCCGATAAAGAGAAAAAAGAAGAGGAGGAGAAGAGAAGAGAAAGAAAAGAAGAAGAGGAAGAAAAGAAGAAAGAGGAAGAAAAACTGGAAGAAAGGTGGAAAGAGGAAACCGAAAAAAGAAAAGAAGAAGTTAAGTCCGAACTGGGGGAAGTTAAAGAAACAAAGAAAAAAGAGCTTGAAAGCAAGCGGGCACACAAAAAAGAGGTAGAACAAGCGCTCAGAAAAACGGGGGAACACAAGAACAGTATTGAAGTTAAAAGAAATCGCATCCGGAAGAAAATTGCCGGACTGGAAGAAAACCGCGCCGGTGCGATAAGAAGAGAAGAAGAAGTAGAAAAGAAAGAGCTGAAAATTCAACAGGTACAGAGAGCGACAAAAAATCCGGAAAAACAAAAACTCTTGGAGGAAAAAAGATGGCAGATAGAAGAAGAAAGGAAGAGAATAGAAAAGGAAAGATGGGGCTGGGAGAAAAAAATAGCCGAAGAAAAAAAGGAAGACCGCCGGCTTGCCAAAGATTACTTTCTTGCTCAAGAAGAAGAAAAGAGAGAGAAAGAAAAACTGGAAATACTCGAAAGAGAAGAGCAAACACTCTCCTTGCGACTTAATGCTCTCGGCATTCGGCAAGAAATTGATATTCTGGAAGAAGAAAAAGAGTTGTCCCTTAAAATAGCCGGCCAGCTAAACGCCCGGGTAAAAAGAATAAGCGAGAAACTGGAAACGCTTTCCAAGGTAAAATCAATAATAGAAGAAAGAGAAAGAGACATAGAAGAGAGAAGAAAACACGCCAAAGAATCTTTCGAGATAAGGGGATTGGAAAAAGAAAGATGGCAGATAGAAGAAAGAAGGAAGCACGCCGAGGAAGAGAAAAGAGAGTGGGAAGAAAGATTGGAAGAAACGCAATCTTTGATTGAAGAAAACAAGCAAAAAATTACCCTTTTTTCCGATAAAATTTCCAAAATGGAAAGCGAACTGCGGGAAAAGGAGACGGAAATAACAGAAAGAGAGAAGATGACAAACCGCCAGAAAAAAGAGTTTGAAAGAAGGAGGAAAGAAGAGGAGGAAAGAAGGAGGAAAGAAGAGGAGGAAAGAAGAAAGAAGGAAGAACACAGGCGTTTGGTGATGGAAAAGAAAAGGAAAAGGGAAGAGAAAGAAAGGCGACAAAGAGAAAGGGAAAGGAAAAAAAGAGAAGAAGAGCGAAAAAGGAAAGAAGAGAAAGAGCGAGAAGAGCAAAAAAAGAAAGAAAAAAGAGAGCGGGTGGAAGAAGAGCGAGAGCTGAAAAAAAGAGAGCTGAACGCCTTTCTTGCTGAAGAAAAGCCGGCTCTTCTTGCGGAAATAAAAGCTCTAAGCGAGAAAGAAAAGTTTCTGCAGAACAAAGCCGAGCTCATTTTTAAGAAAGAAGAATACATTAAGGGAAAAATAGAAAAACTGCTTGCCAGGGAAAAAGCGGAAGGCTCACCGGAAAAAGAAGAGGCCTTAAAGAAAAAAAGGTGGGATCTTGAAGATAAAAGAAGGCTTTGCGAAAAGAAAAGGTGGGTAACGGAAGAAAGAATAAAAGCCGTCTCCGAAAAAAAAGACTACGCTTCTTCTTTTCTAAAAAAAGAAAACGATCTAAAAAGAAAAATAAAAAAGCTCTCCGAGATTCTGGGAGAAAAGGAAACGTTTATCTCAGAAAAAATATACGAAGCAACGGACGAAAGCATAGACAAAACAAGAAAAGAAAAAGAAGCCCTTCTGGACAAAAGAGCGGCTCTCACGGCAAGAGAGCGGGAATTGAGAATGAAACTGGAGGAAATTTCCGCAAAAGAAGAGGAAATTGAAAAGAGAGAAAAAAGCATTGAGGAGAGGGCCGCAAAAGAAAAAAGAGACCTGCCGTCTTCCTACTGGGATATAAAAGAAGAAAGAAGAAGGGTTGAAGAAAGAAGATGGGAAGTCGAAAAATCAATCGTAAGCACCAAGAGGGACTTGGGAAGCGTATTAGAAAAACTGCAATCAGCTAAAAACAGAGAGGCGCTTCTTACTATGGAAGAAAAAAGAGAAAGGTGCGCGGAAATGGAGTCTTCCATAAGAGAAAAGAGCCAAAAAATAAAAGAAGATTTCGGCCGGCTGAGAGAAAAGAGGGAAAAGATTACAGCGGAAGAGAAAAAACTCAATCAGAAAAGAAAAGAGATTGGAAAGAAGCTTGAGAAAACAGACCAAGAGGTAAAAGAGTTGAAAGAGCAAGAAGTAACAGCAGAGGAAGAAAAGCTTTCCGCAAGCACCCCCGAAGAAAGATCGGCAGCAGAAAAAAGAAGATGGGAGCTTGAAGAAGAGAGAAGGGAAAAGGAAAAAGATATTCTCTACCGGAAAAAACAGCTCTCTCCCCTTCTTGGTAAAATAAGAAGAATTTCGTTGGAAAAAGAAAACCTCAAAAAGGAGGTAAAAAAGTTTTTGGAAAACAAAAGAAAGCTGGTGGCGGAAAAAGAGTTTCTTTCCTCGGAAAAAGCAAAACTAAGACTGGAAAAAGAAATAATGGAGCTGAAAAGCCAAATAGAAGCAAGCAGTAAAAAAGCGGGAAGTTATAGAAAAAAAATAAATCTTTTCCAAGAGAGAAAAAGAATGCTTGATGCTCATGAAAAAGTGCTGGAAGAAAAAAAGATAAAGCTTGAAACAGCGGCCGGAAAACAGAAAAACTTCAAGAAAAGAATGGAGATAAAAAAGAGAAGATGGCAAACGGAAGAAGAAAAAAGGTTGCTTGAAAAGAAAAAGTGGAATATTGAAGAAAATATAGAGCGCCTTAAAGAAGAAGAAAGGAAAGAAAGGGAAAAAATAAAATCTTTGGAGGAAAGAAAAAACACTCTTTCCGCAGACCATCGGGCAAGAGAGCTTCCTCCTCTTCGAAAAAAGATGGAAAGGGCGCTGGAAAGATTAAAAAAAGAGAAAGAGAAGATTATTGAAGAGCTGGATATTGTTGTAAGCGAAGAGGAAATATTTATCGAAGAGATAGAAAAACTGAAAAAGCAAAAGGAGATCCATCCTGAAAGAAAGAAAGTTATCGAGAAAAGGAGGTGGGACACGGAAGAAGAAAGGAGAAGAGTTGAGGAGAAAAAATGGAGAGTTCAAGAAGAATTGAAAAACAAGGAAACAGAAATTATGATGATTCAAAAAAAGCTTGAAGAAGCGAAAAAGGAGGAAGCAAGACACCTGGCGCGCCAAGCCGGACTGTCTCCCCTTCAAAAAACATCTTTCTAAAATTATCCCTTTTTATTTGCATTATTTAAGAAATAAAAATACAATGAAGAAATATGGAGGAATCCGACCTTAAATCAACTCTCCGAAGCGTGGAAGAAGAAATAGAGCGGCTTGAAAGAGAAAAAGAAGAAATCGAGAAAAAGATCGGGGAGTTTGATGTTGAGATTGCAAAAGTAACGGAAAAAGAAAACCAGATAAAGGAAAGTATAAATTCTCTGCAGGAAAAAAGGAAAAAGCTGGATGAAGAAGAAAAAAGAATGCAAGAGGAGGGAAGCAAAGAAGAAAGCGTAGAAAAGCAAAAAGAACTCGGACAAAGAAGATGGCTTATTGAAGATAAAAGAAAGGATATTGAGAAAGAGCTTTGGAAATGGGAAGAAGAAGCGGAAAAGATCAAAGGAAAATCAGACGCCCCTGAGAAAGAAAGAAATTCTCTGGCCGAAAGAAAAAAAGAGATTGAAAAAAAACTGGAAGAAATAAAAGAAGAAAAGGAGGAGAAAGAGAGAGAGTTTCGTGAGCAAGAAATTAAGGGTAAAAAAGAGGAAGCGGAAATAGCGCTTAAGAACAAAAAGCTTTTGGAAGCGCGCAAGCTCAAGGAAGAAGAAGAATTGGAAAAAATAATTTCCAAAGAAAAAGACATAGAAAGGGAGGAGAGAGAGCTGGAAGAAGAAGAGGAGCTGTTTTCCAGCGAGGATCCAAAGCAGAGAGATATTAAAAAAAGAAGATGGAAGGCGGGAGATGAGAGGAAGGAAGTAGAACAGAAGCGGTGGGAAATAGAAGAACTTATCGAGAAGCTCGACAAAAAAATTAATGAAGAGAAAGAGAAAATAAAAAGAGTACGAGCGGAAGTGGACGATCTTCAAGAATCTACCGAAGAAACAGAGGAAGAAGAGCTAGAAGAAAGCCCGAAAGAAGAAGAGATTCCTCAAGAAAAAAAGACAGAAGACGCTCCCCCGGCGGAGGATTTAAAAGAAACGCTGATTGAGAAAAAAGAAGCTCTTTCTGCGGAGAAGGAAAAGCTTCTTTCCGAAAAATCACAGCTGTCGGATAACTTGGAAGTTGTCCTTAAAAAAGAAAGTGACGCTGAAAAAAAGAGTCGGGAGATAGAAAAAGAGAAAGAGCTTGCCAAAGACACGGACAAAGAGAAAGAACTGATAGAGGCAGGATGGCAGGCCGAAGAAGAAAGAAGAAAAGTAGAAGAAAAAAGATGGCCTCTGGAAAGGGAGCTGAGTGCCATTGACGAAAAGATAAAAAAGCTGGAAAAAGAAGAAGAAGAGATTGACAGGAGAGAGAAAGAGCTGTCGGAAAAAGAAAAAAGCACGCTAAAAGAGGAAGAAAGAAAAAAGAAAGAAGGGGAAATCAGAGAGGCGGAGCAAAGAGAAAAAGAAAAAAAAGAAAAGCTCAAAGAAGAAGAAATTAAGTCGGAAGAAGAAAGGATAGAAGAGGCGAGAAAAAAAAGACACCTTCGGCTGGAAAAAATAAATCTCATCAAAGAAAAACTGGATGACAGGCTTTTCCAAATTCTTGAAAAAAAGAAGTCCCTTGAGCTTGAAATAAAAAAATACAAAAGAGAAGAAGAGTATATAGAAAAAGAGCTTGAGGCGGTAAAACGAAGAGAAGAAGAGGTAAAAGAGAAAAAAGAAAATATAGAAGCAAGAGAGAAAATATCCTACGAACCCGAGGAGAAAGAAAGTATAGAAAAAAGAAGATGGGAGCTTGAAGAAGAAAAAAAGAAGTTGGAAAAAGAGGCGTGGGCGGTAAAAGATAAACTAAATAAGCCACAAGCGAAAAGAAGAGAGCTGGAAATGAAGCACCGCCGCCTGACAGGCAGAGAAGAAGATATCCGCAACAAAGAGGAAAGTCTTTCCCGCAAAGAAGAGAAGATAAGAATTGACGAAGAACGAGACAGAATAAGGCTGAGGAGGTACTTTTTGGAAAAAGAAAAGAAAGATTTGTCGTTGAAGAGAGCCCGCATAAAGGAGAAAGAAAGGCATATCCAAGAAAAACTAGACCTTATTGTCTCAAAAGAAAAGGAGATTGAAGAGTTTGAAAAAGAGATAGAAAGAAAAAAAGAAGCGGCAGAAACCCCGGAAGAAAGCCGGGAAATAGGGAAAGAACACTGGAAGGCCGAAGAAAAAAGAAGAGAGATAGAAAAGGAGAGGTGGGAGGTCCAAGAAAAAATGGACAGGGTCAGAAAAAAAATGAGCCGTGTTGAACTTCACTTCCAACAACTGCTAAACGAAGAAGAAAAGCTAAACAGAAAAGACCGTCAACTCAAAGACAAGAGAAAAACCATCGGCTTGAGGCAGATTAAAAAGGAAAAGGAAAAAGAACTAAACAGAGTGCAGGCAATAAAAGATTCTTTGGAATACAAGAGAGAGGAGTTGGCGAAAAGAAAAGAAAAAGAACAAAGCAGCCTGGAAGAGGTAAAAAACAAGGAAAAAGAAGCAAAAGAAGCGGAAAGAAAACTGGAGGAAGAAGAGGACCTCGTTGAATCCCACAATGAGAAAAAAGAAATAGAAAAGAAGCGGTGGGAAGCGGAAGGAGAAAGACGCCTCCTGGAAAAAGAAAGGTGGGAAATAGAAGAAAGATTAAGGGAAATTGAAAAAGAGGAAAAAGAGATAGACCTTATAGTAGAAAGAGAAGAAAACATCATAAAAGAACTGGATGAAATAAACTTTACTCTTGAGAAGGGAACAGAGGCGGAAGAAGAAAAAGAGCCGAGAGAAACATACCGCCCTACTCTTAAAAAAGACTCTCCTTCTTCGCAAAAGCCGGAAAAGAAAAAAGAGCCTCCGCAAGAAGAACCTCCGCAAGAAGAAAAAGACGACGTTTATTCAAAGCCCCCTTCCCCTGAAGAAGAGAAGCCTTCTCCTGAGACAGAAAGAAAAGAGGAAAAGAAAGATCTATCCGATCTTGATTTTTCTTTTCCCGAAAGCGAGCCGGAAAAAGAAAAGGAAGAAGAGGCCGGCAGTGACCTTTCGGGCATCTCTTTTTCCATACCCGCAAAAGAAGAAAAGAAAAGCCCAGCTCCCCCCGCTCAAGAAAAAACTCCTTCTCCAAGAGAAGAAGAAAAAGAAGACAAAGAAGAAGACAAAGAAGAAAAAGACCTGTCCGATCTTGATTTTAAGTTTTAATAACCAACCCGCAAATAAAAATGGTTGTAGAATCCATAAAAAAAGCAAGAGAAAAAGGCGTGAGCGATGCGGAGATTTTACAGGAAATAAGAAAACAAAATCCGGAAAAAGAAACTTTTTTCAAGAAAGCACAGGAAAGAGGCGCCGATCCGACAAAAATTTTAGACGAGATAATAAAGCAAAACACTCCTCAAAAAGAAAAGCAATCCCCTGCTTCTTCTCCTAGCCAGCCCCCTTCCCCGGTAAAAGAACCTTCTCCTTTTAAGAAAGCGCCCCCTTCCCCGGAAGAAGAAAGCAAACCGCCCCAGAAAAAACCTTCTTTTTTAAAAGGAAAAAGTGAAAAATCCTCCGAGGGAAAAACACTCCTTACCAAGGAAACCCAAGAAAAAGAAGAAGAAATGAGACAGCAGTTTTTAAAAAGAATAGAGGCAAAAGAGAAAGGAGAAGACGTGGGAGGAGAAGGTTTCTTTTCCACAGAAAGCTTTTCTCCGGACAAAGCCGAAGAAAATAGCGGTAAAGAAATGACAAACACCGAAGAGCCCGTCAAAACAAATTTTTCAAAAATAATTATAATAGGCGCGGGAATTCTTGTCCTTGCCGCCGCCGCTTTTTTCCTCTTTACTTTTTTATAAAACCATGAACATCGCCGATGCCATCAATAAAGCAAGAGAACAGGGGCTGACCGACGAAGAAATACTGGAAGCAATAAAAAAACAAAACCCCGACAAGGAGGCCGCTTTTTTAAAAGCGCAAGAAAGAGGAATGTCTTCCACCGATATCCTTAACGAAACCATAAAGCAAGACAAAAAAAAGGAAGTTCCCGATGTAGAACCGCCAGAATCTTTTAAGAATCGTCTTCCTGAAAAACCGACTGAAGAGTCCAAAATTTGGATGCGGGTTTTTGTTACTATCGGCTTGTCGGCTATTGCCGCTTTCTCTTTTACCGTCCTTTACCGCGCTTTTTTTGTTCCCAGACTGGAACCGATAAGCCCTCAGGTAATTGTTCGGGAAACACGCATCCCTGATATAAATTATCCTCTAATAAAGCTTTTCCCGGAAATAGATGATATTCAAAGATTTGCCATTACGGTCGACGAAGAATACCTTCTCCATCTTAGAAGAATTCTCCGTGAGGAGAGAGAAGGAGAGATTATAAGAATTATTGCGGAAGACCAAAGAGAGGAGGTAAGAACACCCAGGATTACCGACCTTGAAGATTTTTTTGGCGTTTTTGGAGTTGATTACCCGGAGCGCCTTTTTGAAAAAATAAATAAGGATTTTGACCTTTATGTTTATACGGGAGAAGCAGAAAGCCGTCTCGGATTTGTCGTTCCTTTTGACAGAGAAAACCGCGAAGACGTAGAAACCATCATGCGCCTTACTTGGGAAAAAGAAATTGAAAAGTCGTTCCGCAGCCTTTTTTCCTTTTTTGACGTGGAAATTCCGGTGACCGAAGATGACCTTTTAAGCACCTCTTACCAAGGAGATATGCCAAGGCCCGTTTCTATCCGTTATCGCGAGGGAGAAAGAAATATCGGTCTCTATTACACAATAACCGACGACCGTTTGATTTTTGCCACCTCTCTGCAAGCCATCCAAACACTTATAGACAGATATTACGAACTTGTAAAATAAAACAAATGAATAAGAAACAAATTGAAGAATTAAAAAAGAAACTGGAAGAAAACAAAGCTTCTTTGGAAAAGGCGCTTGGCAGTTTTGCCAAAAAAGACAACGTTCCCGAAGGAGATTGGGAAACGGTTTTTCCCAAAGTGGAGGGAAGTAATATGGAAGAAAAAGCAGACGAAGTAGAAGAATACTCTACCCTTTTACCCGTAGAGCACGCTTTGGAAATAAAGCTCAAGAACATTAATGACGCCTTGGAGAAAATAAAAAAAGGCACCTACGGGAAGTGTGAAAAATGCGGCAAAGAGATATCCCACAAAAAACTGCTGATTACACCCGAGACAAAAAAGTGCAAAAACTGCGTATAAGAAATTCTTATTGGCAATAAAAAGCGCAAGTCACTCCTTGCGTTTTTATTATTCCTTTCCCTTGTCCTTTTACATCGGGTCTCCTCTTCTCAGGTGAGAGAACGGATTCCTTCCTCCGATTGCTTCAAAGTGAAGGTGACACCCGGTCGCTCCCAGTGTATACCCCGTGTTCCCCATAAGACCTATCTGCTGTCCGGCGGACACCCTTTGTCCCGGAGAAACATACACTCCTCCTCTTCCCAGGTGAGCGTAGAGTGCTCTAACGCTTCCGTGATTTATTACTATAAAGTATCCGGCCATTCCGTCATAGCCGGTCCTTTCAACCGTTCCCGCGGCGGTAGCATAAATAGGAGTTCCGCAAGCATTGGCTATATCAACGGCATTGGCATGGCCGGGAGCGTGAACCGTCTGGGTTACCGTACCGCGAGTCACCGGAACAAATCCCGCATAAGAACGTCCGGGAGATATTCTCTGGGGAGGAGCAGGTTCGGGCGGCTTTATACCGTTTGGAATAATAATCTGATCTCCGGGCCTGATTTCTGTTTCACTTTTAATGTTGTTAAAAGACATGATGTCTTTAAGATCCGCTTTGTGCCTCTCGGCGATCTGTCCTGGGGTGTCTCCTCTTCTTACATAATACAATACCCCCGTTACCGGAAGAATAAGAAGCTCGTCCCCTTCCCTGACCTCTCTTTGCTTAATGCTGTTTGCCCACTTAATGGTATCGGTGCTGATATTAAAATCATCCGCTATAGAAGAGAGAGTGTCTCCTTTCTTCACCCGGTAGGCGATTATGTTCTCTCTTCTTTCAATTCCTCGCGCTCCTAAAACCTGAACGTCCGCAAAATAGGGGGAAGATTCAGCAAGAAGTGAGTTGCCGTTTGCAAAAACAATATTCCCTGTTCCGACAACCGTATTTTCCGTGCAAGCGAGAAACAAGCTTCCGTTTAAACCAATCTTTACTTCTTTTTCTTCCTTTTTTGGCGAATCTGTCTTTGTAAGCGTAAAATAGACCGAGGCCACAATGCAAAAGGCAACAAAAAGAAGAAGGAGGCTTCCTTCTTTTTTGTTTTCTCTACCGCTTTTCCACTTCCGCCAACGTTCCGGAAAATCTTTTTTTATCGGTATATGAATATCTTTCCTTCCGTCCGCCAAAAAGGGAACTAAAAAGGGTTTCTAAATCTGTAATGACCGTACGGTAATAGTACTAGCAAAAAGACCAAAAGTCAATATTTTTAGCCTTTTTTGCCCATTTAAAAAATTAATTGCTTTTCTCTCTTTCTTGTGATAAATTTAAAAAATATCTACCTAATAAAGTAGGATTTACCACAATGTCCACGGAAAATAAAGCGGCAAAAATAACAGAGTCAATCCGAAAAGCGAGAGAGAAAAACGTGAGCGATGAATCCATTCTGGCAGAGGTCAAAAAACAAAACCCGGAAAAGGAGATGTTCTTCAAGAAAGCCGAAGAGAGGGGCGCTACCGCTACTCATATTCTGGAAGAAATAATAAAACAGAACGCTCCGGAACAAAGCTCCTCTTCTTTTGAAAAAAAGTCTTTCGATACTCACCCTTCTTCTCCGTTTCCTCCTTCAGAGGCCGAATCTTCTCCTTTTTTAAATACCGGCTCGGACTCTAGTACTGTACAAAAAAGCAAAACATCTCTTTTTAATCCGGAAAAAGGCAAAAAGCTAGTTTTCCCCATAACTGCCCTTGCGGTGCTTTTTTTTGCCGCCACTTTTCTTTTTTTCTTCTTGAGAGCTCCTTTGGTTGCGGAGATATCTAGCGAAGAGCTGGCAAAATTTGAATTAAAACCTGCGGAGATCGCTGAAATCAGCGAGCCGGCGGTTGTAAAAATCGGTTATACTTTGGACGGGGAAGCCACTGTGCCTTCTTTTACTATAGATTTCGATACTTTCAAAATCAAACAAAACCCTGTTGAAGAACCGGCGACAATCCCCTTGCACGGTATTTATTGGGAAGGCGCGGGCTTTGTTATAGACCCGGACGGCTTTATTCTAACCAGCGCCCATACAGCCACCACCGCGGCTTTAAGAGAAGAAATTTTTTCCCACTTGCTAACATATCAGCTTGCTGAGAAATTTTTCGAGCTAGAAATGACCGGAGACCAAGAAAGAATGAAAGCCTTCCTGGAAGTAATGAAAGACCTTGAAGAAAAATCGGGAAGCACGGAAGACATGGAAAGAAGAAAAGAAAACAGGGAGACTCTTTTTCGCGGAGTATCTCTTGATGTTGAAGAAAAGACGGTGGTTTTTAATCCCGCTTCGGATAAGACAGAATTGGCCGAGGCAATGGAAGAAAGCTTTGATTTTGAAGTAGTATCGGCAAATGAGAGCTTTAGTTACGACCAAAAAGATATTGCTATAGTAAAGGTGCAGCCGGACCGCCTGCCGGCAGTTCCTCTTGGAGATTCCGGAGAAACGGGACCGGGAGACGCCGCTTACACTTTCAGCTTTTCGGGCAAAGAGACAGATAAAAAGTTTGTTCCCCATCGCGCCGCTCCGGATACAAGGGTAGCTTTGGATTATTTCAGTCCTTCTTTTTTTTCAGGAAACATAATTGCTCTTAGAGAGAGCCGCGACCAAACATTCAACCTTATTGAGGCCAATCTGGAAACAACACCAGAGTTCAGCGGCAGCCCCGTATTAAACAAAAAGGGAGAAGTAATCGGTATAACAAGCTCTGTCCCCGCTCGGAAAACCGGAGATGGTTCTCTGTACGCCATACCAATAGATTTGGTAAAAGAATTTGAAGATGTTTCTTTCCGCTTCCCCCCGGGAGATTACTACTATCACTTTAAAAAAGGAATTTATTTGATGTATCAACGCCACTGCCGGAGAGCACTAGAAGAGTTTGATCTGGCCAGAGAAAGCGTTTATGACAGCTCTCTCGTAGAAGAGAATATCGCTCTTTTTGCCGAGCATTGTGAAGACTTAATAAGCCAAGGAAAATCGATTGACACCCGGTGGGATGCTGTCAAGGCGCGATTAGGATTATAAAAGCCGCTGCCACTACTTATATAAAAATGAATAAAAAAAGAGAAGAAAAAAATCCTTTTTCACTTATCGTTGTTTTCTGCGCAGTAATAGCTGTTTCTATTCTCTTCTCGACGGGCCAGGAGATGATGGAAACGTCCCTAACCGCCCAACTGGCCGATCCTCCTCAAGCAACAGACGAGCCTGTGTTAGAAGGAGATCCTGCAGAAGAAGATCCTGACACGGATGCCCAAGAAATACTGCAAATAAGAGACGGCGACCATGTGCTGGGCTCTTTCCACGCCCCTCGCACTCTTGTTTTTTTCGCAAACTTTAATTGTCTGTCCTGCGGCAAAATCTTCCAAGACATACTTTCGGGCTACGTTACCCGGGGAAGCATCAGAATAGTTTGGCGCCACTTCCCCGAAAGTGAAGAAGATATGCTTTTGGCTGTGAAAGGAGAGTGTGCGGGAGAACAAGGAAGATTTTGGGAATACGCCTCCCTTGCTTTTGAAGGCTGGCCTGAGACAGGTTCTATGGGCCCGACCGAAATAATTGATGCTTTGGGGTTAGATCCGGAAGAGTTTCACCAGTGCCTTGAGTTGACAAGACACAGCGAAAAAATAGAGAAAAATCTTGAATCCGCCCTTTCTTTCGGCATTCTAAACGCTCCGGAATTTTTCTTAGACGGCAACCGCCTTCCTATTACAGATGCCAAGAACCTTATTCTGCCCTCTTTCTGAAAGAATCAAACCGCTTTTGCCTCAATCCCTCCTCATTTGGAGGATTTTTTAATTTTTATGCTAGAATTAAGTTATGGATCTAACAGACGTAAAAACACTGAAAAATGTTTTTCTAAAGCATGATTTTATTCCCCGAAAGTCGTGGGGACAAAACTTTCTTGTGGACAAAAAAATTTTGGAGAAGATAACCAGTATCGCCAGTCTGTCGGAAAAAGACACCGTTATTGAAATAGGCGCCGGAGCGGGAACACTAACCACAGAGCTCTCAAAGAGAGCAAAAAAAATAATCGCCATAGAAAAAGATAAAAAACTCATTCCCATTTTACAAGAAGTCCTTAAAAAACGTTCTAACGTAAAAATAGTAAATAAAGATATCCTCTCTTATTCTCCGAGGTTCCACCTCGGAAGATGTAAATACAAAATAGTGGGAAACGTCCCCTATTACATAACCTCTCCCATTATTAGAAAATTTTTAGAAGAAGACACTCCTCCGGCAGAGCTTGTTTTAACAATCCAAAGAGAAGTAGCAGAAAGAATAATTGCCAAACCCCCAAACATGAACCTTCTTGCCGTCTCGGTACAGTTTTACGGCGTCCCGGAAATTGTTTCTTTTGTTTCTAAAAACTCTTTCTTTCCTCCTCCCGGTGTGGAGAGTGCTGTAATGAGAATCGTTCTTAATTATCAACGAAAAAACAAAAAATTCAGAGAAAGGTTTTTTAAAATAGTTAAAACTGGATTTGCTCACCCAAGAAAGCAGGTTGGGAAAAACCTTTCTTTGCTTGACAAGACAGCTGATAAAGACATAAGATTAAGTTCACAAGCGGTTCTAGATAGAATGAAAGAACTATCTATCAATCCGCAAAGAAGAGCCGAAACTTTAAGTGTGGAAGAGTGGATAAATTTGACCAATGGCTCATGACCAATGGCCGTTGATAAGGTAGTTATAGATCAATATTTATGGAAATCAAAAAAGAAGACAAGAAAACACTTTATATAAGCATCGCCATGATTGCTCTTTTATTCCTTGTTTCTTTTTTTCAGATGAGAAATCTCGATTTTTCTAATATTTCTCTTTCTGTTCCTTCTTTTGAAGAAAGCGACATCCCCTCTCTTGAAAATTTGTTTTCCGAAGAGGGTCTCTCAAAAATTATAGAAGGAACGGGTTTTTTTAATGAAGAAGAGGTTAATTTTACCCTAAAAGAAATAGAGGGAAGATTAAGTTTTGAATACCCTTCCTCTTGGAAAGTGCTGGACACATCCATAGAAGAAGAAGCAGAAAATGTAGAAACTCTTTTTGCCGCTTCTTCACAAAAAATTACCACTCCTGCAGGAGTGGTGGTTCTTAAAATAAAAGAAGAAGAGAAAGACAAGGCAGTGGAGATAATCAAAAAACTCCTCAAAGAAGACGGTGCAGAAAAAATCAACATATCGACAAAAGAAGAGAACAACGACAAAGAATACTCTGTGCAAATTACGCATGAATATCAAGAGGGGGTCACCGGCCAAATAGAGGGAAAGATGTTTTTTTTGGATGATATCTTTTACACACTGCTCCTCGCTTTTTACAAAGAAATGCCCCTTGAAGTCCCGACAATTAACCGTATTATTTCCTCTGTTCAAATAATAGAATAAATATGCTAGAATGGGGTAAGTTATGAGCCTAAAACAAAAAACAGTTTTATTCTCTTTATTTTGTCTTGCTTTTCTTGTTTCTGCGGGAGGATATGCTTTTGCCACGGAAGTCAACTGGCCCACTTCTCCTCTGACGGGAATAACGCTTGGTTCTGACTCCGAATTTCACGACTTTGCCTCCTATCTTTACGGGTGGGGAATCGGAATAGGAGGACTGCTAGTTTTTATCATGGTCGTTATCGCCGGAGTAGAGTGGATGACCTCTCTTGATAACCCCAAGCAGAAACAAAGAGCTTTAAGCAGAATATATTCCGCCGTTTTGGGGCTTGTTCTCCTTCTTTCCACTTTTTTAATACTAAACACGATCAATCCTCAATTGACAAGATTAACTCCTCTTCCTTCCCTCTGGGAAGATGATATGTTCTCTGAAATGGACGTTCCCGAAGAATACTTCGCCAATGTTCCTCCTTGCGAATTCACTTATCTTTATCCCGAAAGAAATTTTGGGGGATCTCCCAGCAGAGTAACCCCGGGAAGGTATTCTACAAGCCTTGATTACGAGTCAGGGATGGGCTTTGCCAAAATTACGGAAAGAGAAAGAAGAATGCTTGAGCAGGGAGACACTTCCTTTGCTTACAAGGGAATGATTATTGATAATAATTATTTTGCGAGCACCGGCTCTTGTATTTTAATCGTCTTTCACCAGCCCGGTCCTTTTTGGGACAAAGAAGAGAGAGAGCTAGCCGGTATCCCTCTTCCCAATGACAACTTCTTCGGAGTGTTTGGTGAAGAGCAAGAGGTATCTTCTTACGAGATTGAAGACGGAAGCGTAGGCGAAATTTAAGCTCAAAAATGAGAATTGAAAAAAAGAAGAAAATAAAAATTGTACTTTCCGCTACCGTGATAGTTCTGCTTTTTTTGATTGTCCCTCTTATTGCTGAAGGGAAAGGAGTGCCCGCTTTTGACTTTTTAAACCACACCATCAGCAAAATTACCGCTTTTCTCGGTCCGGTATTGGGAGCCTACGTAATTGCTTTTATTATTTTGGCCGCCGGAGCTATTAGTCTTTTTATTTCTAGTTCTATTCTCCAGTGGGTTATCAACGTCACTCCCGAAGCGTTGACTGTCATGGGGGGAGAAGCGGCGGAAGTGGTACACGCCGGATGGGGATTCACCGTCGGCATAGCTAATATGCTTCTTATTGTCGCTTTTGTGGCTATTGCTATTTCCATTATTGTGGGCACCGAAAGCTTGGGCCTTAAAAAAGCTCTTCCAAAGCTCATTATTGTCGCTCTTCTAATGAATTTTTCTCTCCTCTTTGTGGGGATAGGAATTGATATCTCCAATTTTCTTTTTAACTCCATTGCCAACCAATTTTCTTTGGAAGAAGGAAATATTTTATGGCAAGCTGTGGAGCCCCTTTTTAATCTGTCTGTAATTACGATTGGAGGCTTTTTTGGTGCACTAGCAGTATATGCAGGAACTGCTCTCATCCCCATAAAAGGAGTCGTTGCAGCGGCCGTACAGCTTGTTGCCTTTCCTTTTCTTACTCCCGTCATAATCCAGTTTGTTGTTATTGGCCTTATTTCATTGATGATGTCTGCGATTTTTTTGCTTTTTGCTGCCATTCTTTTGATGCGTATTTTTATCATACAAGTATTGGCAATTATCGCCCCCATCGCCTTTTTCTGTCTAATATTTCCCAGCACCAAAAAGTGGTGGGACATGTGGTTACAACACCTTGTCCAGTGGCTCTTTGTAGGAGTAGCTTTTATATTTTTTATGTACATTGGCATTGCCCTCGCTCCTCTCGCCATGGACCTTGGCGACCCTCTTACCCAAGAAGTTCCCGGTGCAGGATTTTTCCTTGTAGACTGGTGGACAGGAACGCTGGTTTCTTACTTCACTCTCCTCGTTTACTTTTTGGTCATCTTTTTTATAGTTCGCAAGTTTGTTCCCGCTCTGGCAAGCGCAGCTATTGCCCAAGCAAAATCAGCCGTAATAGCAGCCTCCCCTTATATCGGAGCGATTAGGGAAGGTGGTAAAAAATATCAGGATGACAGACTAGCAGAGAGCTCGGCCGCCCAGAAAGCGGGAGAAGCAATGGCTTCTTGGGAGCCTGCTTCGCACAGAGGAGATGTTTTCAGAAAATTAACAGGCCCTGCCTTTTCCGCCGTAAGAAGAGCGGGAATAGGTATTTCCTCAAAGCCTTATGAAAGACAAGCTAAAGAAATAGATGAAGAGGCGGATAAAATAAAAGACGCTACTTTCGAAGAGCAAGTAAGTAGATTCAAAACCGCTATAGATAGCGGCGACGAAAGAGAAATGTTAACCTCTATTCTTGGAGCTAAAAAAGGAAAGCGTTACGATGACTTCTCTGAAAAAGTGAAAGACAGCATAGATCAACAAGCATACGCGAAAATGGAAGCAAAAGCAGAGAAGTTGGGCAAAAAGGGAGATATTCAGAGAGCTCTCCCAGTGCACGCCCTTGCACAAATAAATAGAAACGTGACAGATGAAAGAGAAAGAGAAAAGAATATAGCGGAATTCATGCAGAAAAACCTTAAAGGAGACAAGCTCGATGAAGGAACTGCCCACCAGATTATCTCCGGTGCAGAAAAGAGTGATCCCACAGCCCAAGCTTTGGTAAAAGAAATAATAAAGCAAACATCATTTATGAAAAAGCTAATCGAAAAAGGAGAGGGAGGAAAGGGAAGCGACGTAATCGTAAATATGCTTGCCGACAAAGCCGGAGTTGATCCAAACACGACTAGCGAAGCCGATATGAAGAGAATGGGAGAAGTGTTATTAAAAGACTTTAATCACTTAGCTAGAAGAGATATCGAGAGAAATCCCGGATTATACATGGGATTGGCCAACCGGGTAAAATTCGGCTCTTCCGGTGGAGGTAATAGACCTTCTAGCAGTTCTCTCCCTGAAAGAGAAGGGGGGTGGTAGCGGAAATACCGATCAAGATCCAGATTCAGAGTTTTAACCAATAAGCAAATATGTTAAAAAAATATACCAACGAGGAGTACTGGAAATTATACGAAGAGCTTCCCGAAAAAATCAAGAAAACTTTTTGGGAAGACGATATTTCCAATCGCATTGAAAATATGGCCGAAAGACACAATCTTGATTCGGAAAAGATGAGTAAAGTCACGCAAATAACCACTCACCTTCTCCTCGGGGTTCTTCCTCCTTCCCAAATAGACTCAGTCATAAAAAAGGAGGTAGCTTTTGACGAGGATAAAAGCAAAGCACTGAGCAACGAATTCAAGCGTTCTATAATCTACCCCATGCAACATTTGTTAAGAGAAATATACACGGAAGAGGATTTCAAGGAGGCAGGAATAAAGCCTATTAGCGAGAAAGAGGAAAAAGAAGAAAAGAAGCCAAGCGAATTCGGAGATATTTACAGAGAGCCGATAGAGTAAATTTTCCTTGACAATAAGGGTATTAAAGCAATACAATTAGAAAATGGCTAAAAAAATAAAAAGGAGGGTTCTTTCCGCTGTTTTTCAAAAACGCGCACTTCTTATTCTTCCTCTTGTTATGCTAGGGGTAGTAATCCCTCTTGCTTTTGTTGACGGTTTAGCGGCTACCATCGCTGCTCACACGGCAAGCGCTCTTGCCGGCGTTTTTCTGCTTACCATCTCTACGGTATCTTTAGTTTTTTCCACCTTTACCGACTGGTTTTTAAGAATATCGCTCAGCCCGGAATTTATAGGCATTCCTTATACCACCGGAAATCAATTTGTTATGTACGGCTGGGGAGTAGTCAGGGATTTTGTCAACATGTTTTTTATCATAATTCTGATAATTATTGGTTTATCAACCGCTCTCCAGATTGAGACTTACCGATGGCAGAAAACTCTTCCTCGTCTCGTTGCAGTAGCTCTCCTCATTAACTTCACTCCGGTAGTGCTGGGAGTTTTTATAGATGCCACCAATATTATGATGAATTACTTCGTGTCCTCCCTGGCAGAAGAGTCGGTTTTTGTTATGCGCATGCGCGCTCTTTTTGACATAATGGCTTCAAACCTAGCTGATGCGCCATGGACTTCTTTTACCGGGGCGATTATAACTCCGGTGGCAATGACGGTAATTTTTACCATTTTTAATACTCTCACGGGCATTGTTTACGCCCTTTACGGAGGTATTTTCGCCTTGCGGTACGTAGTAATATGGCTCCTTGTAATAATTTCTCCTTTCGGCTTCTTCTGCTACATTCTTCCGGGAACTCAGCCTTTCTTTAAAAAATGGTGGAAGTTATTCATCTGGTGGTGTATTGCGGGAGTATCCGCCGCCTTCTTTCTTTATATGGGAGAAATAATGTTCCAGTTTATTGACCACACCGGTTTAATACCCCCTTCCACAGAGCACCAAGGGATGGAGATAGGAATGTTTATTCAGGTATTTCCTCTGATGATTCCCCTTTTCTTTATTCTCTTTGGTTTTTTTGCGACCTTGTCCATCTCTTCTTCCGGGGCGGTAGGTGTTATTGAAGGATTCCAAAGCGCCTCCGGAGCGGCCAAAAAGACCTCTGCTCGCCTGCCCGGCTCCACTTTTAAAGAAAAAACTCAAGCGGCATCAGCATCGGTCAGGAGTGCCTTTAGTCCAGGGCCTGCAGCATCTGTCCCGTCGACACCTTCCGGAGAAGCACCGTCCGGAGAAGGAGAAAAAAAGAGCTCCCGAAGAGGATTCTTAAGAAGAGAAAGTGTCGGCAGAGAGCGGAAGATGGGAGAAGAAACTCCTCGCTCGGTAGGGCAAGTGGCTTCCTTTGCGTCGGGAGGAAGCGAGTCGGCAACAAAAGATATTGCCGAAAATATCGCTAAAATGAGCGAAAGTGTAGATAAAGAAGGAAAAATCCAACCCTCAGCCGGAGTAAAGGCGGCTGACCCGGAAAGAAAAAAAGAAGAGACACAGTGTAAAGGGTGCGGCGCTACCGTCGGTAAAGATACTTCTCTTTGTCCTCTGTGTAGAAAAAATATTCTTCAAGAAAAAAGGTCCGAATAATATATGAATAAAGAAAGCATTTCCAAATTAAAAGAAAAATACCCCGGCTTTTTTAAAACTTATTCCGAGGAACTTATTGCTTTTGCGCTCAGTGAAAAAACAGCTCAAAAAATAGCCAGTATCTGCATAGAAAACAGGATCACCGACCGGGAAAAGGTAGAAGGGGTAGCTTTCCGGACAACCTACGCTATTTTCGGAAAACTTCCCAAGGAAAATTTAAAATTAACTATCCAGGAAGGCTTGGATATTGACAGCGAAACGGCAGAAAAAATTGCCAAAGGAATAGACGAGATTATTCTTTCCAGCATTCCCGGCACATCCTCTGAAAAGCCAGTAGTAGAAAAAGAAGAGAAAAAGCCCGAAAAACCTCCCGAAGAACCGCCAAAACAGGATGCTAAAGATGTCTACAGAGAACCTATTGAATGACAAATGACCGATGACATATGACCAATGACCGGTAATAAAGAAAGGTGTAGATCATAAGTTAAAAAAATGCGTTATAAAGTTCCGCGCCACGTAGAATACAAAGCAAAAATACTGGGTCCGGCCACCTTTTCCCAGCTTCTTTATATAGGAGCAGCGGGTCTTGTCGTCCTTTTCCTTTACTTTATAATAGGCACTTCTCCTTTGTTTTACATCCTTGCGATAATGATCGGGGGAGGAGGAGTAGCGCTTGCCTTTTTGCAAGTAGCAGGGCAACCGCTTTCCGAGTATATAAAAAAAATGATTCTTTTTAGTATCTCCTCAAGGGAGTATATCTGGGAGAAAAAAACAGCTCCCATGGAAACAACCATTCCTAAAAGAATAAAAACGAAAACAACGACAGAGGAAGAAGAAAGCGAAAAAGAGGAAAAGGCTCCTTCAAGCAAAAAAGGAGGCCGTCTCGACGACATTTCAAGTAAAATAGAAACCTTTTAACTTATGGCCGCAAAAACCGCACAAGACTTTATTCCCATAAAACAGGTAAGAGAAGGAATAATTCTCCTAAAAAACAGGGGAATGCGAGGGGTATTGATGGTATCTTCCATTAACATTGCTTTAAAATCAAAGGAAGAACAGGAAGCGGTTCTTTACCAGTTCCAGTCTTTTTTGAACTCTCTTGATTTTTCCTGCCAGATAGTGGTTCAGTCAAGAAAAACAAACATTACCGGCTATATCGAAAAAATAAAAAAGATGGAAGAAGAGCAGCCAAATCCCCTTCTAAAACAGCAAACGACAGGATATAGAGAATTTTTGGAAGATTTCGTTAATAAAGAGTCAATTTATTCCAAAAGCTTCTTTGTGGTTGTCCCCTACAGTCCGACGGCTGTCGGAGATACCAAAAAATCAAAAGGAACAACAGAGATAACAGAAGACTCCTTTCAGAGGGGCAAAAGACAGCTGTACCAAAGAATGGAATTTGTAGCTTTGGGGCTGCGAAGATGCGGTTTGCACTGTGCTCCCCTTACCACTATTGAGATTATCGAGCTTTTTTGGTCGCTATTCCATCCTAAAAGTGCAGAGAGTGGTTACTATCCGGAATTTCCGGAAGAACTTACCACCTAAAAAATAATAAAATGGGTTTACTGGAAGATTTTAAAAAATTGGCGGGAATGGAGAAGAAGTCTCCCGAAAAAGAAAAAGCGGGAGTGTTGAAGTTGGTTGACGTAATCGCCCCTTCTTCTATTCAAGAACTTCAAGGACAGATAAAAATTGAGGAAAAGTTTTCCCGTTCCTTTTTTGTTTTCTCTTACCCCCACTACATTACCGCCGGCTGGGTTTCTCCGGTAATCAATCTCAACGTCCAGCTGGATATCTCTTTTTTCATTCATCCGGCAAACACGGAAGATGTTTTAAAAAAGTTGCGCAAGCGACTCACCGAAGTCCAGGCAGAAATAATGGACAACGAAGAAAAAGGACTCGTAAGGAACCCTGTTTTGGAAACCGCCTATAGAGATATGGAGGAGTTGCGCGACCGCCTGCAGTCTGCCCAGGAAAGAATGTTTTACTTCGGCCTTTATGTTACCGTCTACGGCGATTCGGAAAAAGAGCTGGAAGAAACAGAAAATATACTGCGATCCATTTTCGAAGCGAAAGTAATCTACATCAGGCCGGCTCTCTTTCAGCAGGCATCCGGTTTTACAAGCACCTCTCCTTACGGGATGGACCTCTTGCAAACCCACACTCCTTTAAACACAGAGCCTCTTTCAAGCATTTTCCCCTTTATCTCCTTTGATCTTACTTCCTCGGACGGAATTCTCTACGGGATAAACAAACATAATCGGTCCCTAGTTCTTTTTGATCGGTTTACACTGGAAAACGCAAACGCGGTGGTGTTTGGAACATCCGGGGCAGGAAAGTCATACCTTGTGAAGCTTGATGTTTTAAGGTCTCTAATGACCGGGGTGGATGTAATTATCGTTGATCCGGAAAACGAGTACAAAACTCTCAGCGAGTCCGTAGACGGATCTTTTTACAGCATATCGCTGGGCTCAACCCATCAGATTAACCCTTTTGATGTTCCTATTCCCGGAGAAGATGAAACGGCGGAAGAGGTTTTAAGAACAAATACCATCAATCTCGTCGGCCTTTTGCGTATTATGCTCGGCGGTCTTTCTCCGGAAGAAGACGCCCTTATAGACCAGGCAGTGACGGAAACCTATGCCGCAAGAGACATTACTCCGGAAAGCGATCCGAATACCTGGGAAGAGAAAGTTCCTTTGCTTTCCGATTTAGAGCAGGTGTTAGAATCAATGGAAGGCACAAGGCCTCTTATCTTGCGATTAAGAAGGTTTACTCGCGGAACATATTCCAACTTCTTTAATAAACACACCAATATTTCCGTAACAAGCAAACTTACCGTCTTTGGAATAAGGGATTTGGAAGAAGAGATGAGACCGATAGCCATGTTTATTATCATGCGTTACATATGGAAGATAATAACTTCCTCTGCAAAAAAGAGGCTTTTTGTTATTGACGAGGCGTGGTGGATGATGCAAAACGAAGACGGGGCATCTTTCCTTTTCGGACTCGTTAAAAGGGCGAGAAAATACTGGCTGGGAGTGACCACCATTACCCAAGACGTTTCCGACTTTATGCAGTCAAATTACGGAAAACCGATTGTCACTAACTCCGCTCTTAAAATACTTCTCAAGCAATCCTCGGCGGTAATTGACATGATCCAGCAAGTATTTAACCTGACAGAGGAAGAGAAGTTCATCCTCCTTGAAGGAGAAGTGGGAGAAGGCATTTTCTTTGCCGGACAAAAGCACGTAGCTATTAAAATAACCGCTTCTTACACCGAAGATCAGATTATTACCTCTTCTCCGGAAGAGATTGAAAAGATGAAAAAATCAAAAGCGAAATTCTAATTTTATTGCTTTTTTCCCCTTATGTTTTATAATCCAAGAATAATCGCCTAACCATACTTTTTATGAAAAAACTTATACTAGTATCCGCCCTCGTACTACTCCTCGTAGTTCCTTTTGTAGTCTCTTCGGAAACAGAAGTTGTTTATCCGCGCGTGCCGGGGGTAGCCGCTCCTCAAGAGTTCCTCAGAGAGGTAGAGTCCCAGGAAGAAATTCTTCCTTTGTTTGTCACCTACCTTTTCCACCTCATGCTTTTTGTCTCCGGTATAGTGGTGATCGTTATCATCCTTTACGGCGGTCTTCTCCATATTTTATCTTCGGGAGATCCAGATAGGAGAAAAAACGCAAAAAGCTGGATGGTAAGCGCTCTACAAGGAGGGCTTATTGTATTTGCCTCCTACTCTCTTCTTTTTACCCTGGATTCTCAGCTTGTCCTTTTCCAACAAAGAGATTTGGACGACCCCGATAGAGTGGACAGAATTGACCTTACATGGGAAATAAAAAATGTTTATTACCAAATTCCTTTCGGTCTTTTAATAGAGGACGCTATTTTAAATGACACGGCAAAAAAAAAGCTTTACGATGTTTTAGATGCAACCTACGCGGCAGAGCACTCCGCCGACGGAATAGAAGAAGGAAGCAAACAGCTTTTGGAAATTATAGAAGAGTGTCCCGACGGAGAGCCGTGTTGCGAGGAAGGACCAATTGACGCTCCGCGGATAAGCATACCTTCTCAAAAAGAAATCCCGGACGAACGTCCCGTAATAGAAGCGTGGGAACCCGATCCTCCCGATCCCTTGCCGGTACAGGACATCGATTTTCCCGGGGAAGAGGGTTGCCTTTATCCTCCAGGAACAAATTACTCAATAAATGATACAAATGGATACTTCGGTCATCACAGGCCATGGAATAATCCTCCGTACGATTATCACCAGGGAGTTGATATTTCGGCAGGCCTTGGAACTCCCATACACGCAACACATGGAGGAGAAGTAGTCCAAGTCAGAAACTATCCTGATACCCGCGGAAAAACAGTTGCTATTTTGCACACGGATGAAGAAAGCGGAAAGAGTTATCTTATGCTTTACCAGCACCTTTCTTCATTTTCCGTCAGAGAAGGAGAAGGAATTCCGAGTGGCACCGGAATAGGCAAGGAAGGTAGTACGGGTAGTACGGAAAATTCAACCGGCTCTCACCTCCATTACGAGGTAAGAGAGCTTTCTCAAGGAGAAGTTGATAGTATTAGAGGAGGAGATGTAAGGCTATCAATGGGAGCCGCGGTAGATCCTTTTGACGGATTTATTGATAGAGATAATTTAAACTGTGAAGACCCGAGACTATATACAATAAGCCTATCTTCCGCTTTTCTCTTTAATCCCTTTATCGGAGAAGCTTATGGCTCTAGTGGCGCTGATTATGAATATAGGCGCTTCTGTATGCCGAAATGGAATTTAAATTGTCCTTCTGGATGGACTAAAACCAGTTATTGGGAATGTGATTCGCTAGGAGATAGAGCGAGGCTTTTGTGCTGGCAAATTGCGACACATGGAACTGTTTGTTGCAAGAGAGCGATAGAAGAGCCGAAAGAAGAACTGGAGCTGACTGATCCGCCTGAGGGATGGGGTTGTTTTTGGTCTTTGTCTTTTCCTGAAGACCCATGTATACGCGCACCCACCGGTTTATGTGAAGGCGATCGTCCTTCGGGGTGGATGTGTATTTGCTGTCCCGAAGAAGAGATAGAAGAGTGTCCGGAAGAAACTGACCAAGAAAGCACTGAACCCTGTGAGGACTTGGGTATGGTCGAAATAGACCAGTTCGAGGATCCAGAAACAGAAGAAACCATTTACTGTT
>PUMQ01000019.1 GCA_003551435.1 Candidatus Nealsoniibacteriota bacterium | reverse complement strand
TGCAAATAACAAAAGGAACAAGCGAAGCAGTGGCGCTTGTTTCCGGCAAAGTTAAAATTAGCAGTTTGAGCTTTACCAACGTTACTTACTCGGAGGAAGCCTCGGGGGCGGTGAGAATAGAGATGACCGTAAAGTTTCGCAACCCTGCGGGAAGAGAAGAGTACGAGTTTGAGAAAACTTTTTATGCAACGGAAAACATCCGCAAATGAAGAGTAATGAATGAAGAGGGGACAGATCTATTTTAGTCCGGGTTTCTGGTTTTTTTGCGAGAAATAAAAAATTCTTGATTTTAAAATAATATTATTATTTGACGCATTAATCTTGAAAAAGATATAATCAAGTTAGTGCAAAAAACTAAATTATATTATCAAAAATGAAAACTAAAGATTTAAAGCTCGGTAGCGGATTTACATTAATTGAACTTCTCGTTGTTATTGGCGTAATCATTATTCTTGCCGGAATAGTGGTTGTTGCCATCAATCCGGGAGAAATGCTCTCCGGGGCACGAGACAACAGAAGAAGAGCGGATGTAGAGGCGATTTATACTTCTCTTAAAAACTATGTGTATGAGAATGATTTTGCTCTTCCCGGTTGTATTGAAGAAGCTCCTCAAGATGCCATATACTGCGACGCAGACCTTGTACCTACCTACCTTAGCAGTATCCCCAAAGACCCCACTTGCGGAGATGACGTACAAAGCGGGTACGAGGTAAAAAAAGACAGCGCCGGAAGAATGGGGGTATGGGCTCCTTGCTATGAAGGAGACGACCCGATTATAGCCGGTGTATGGGATTTCGTACTTCCCAGTATAGATGTTAATGGAGACGTACTCTATATCCACCCCACTGATAATCATACCGGTATAATATGGGGAACACATTACATCAGAACTGGAGCTACATCCAATACGGACGGAAAAAGTAACACTGCAACACTAGTTGCCGACACAGGAGGAGATCACCCAGCAGCGGAACTTTGCGATGGCTTATATACGTACGGAAGAAACGATTGGTATCTTCCAGCGGGCGAACAACTTCAAGACATGGGGGTGTATTGGCAGTTCGACTGGATGGACAAAGGAGATTTTGAAAAAAGATGGGAAGACTATGCGTCGGGGAGCTACTGGAGTTCTAGGGAAATGGATGATGAGATGGGGCAACTATGCGACCTCCACGGAAGTTACTTAGGCTTCTATTACAAGGATTACACCTACCCTATCCGTTGTGTTGCCTCCGACAATCCATAATAATCGTTTCATATTGAAAGCTCTTGATCTTTGGCCTTTGAAAAAATGAGATCAGGTCTTTTTAATTCCCGGAGGTCGGACCTTTGGGAATCGGAATGTCTTGCTATGTCTATAATTGCGAAGGTCCGACCTTCGCAGGCTTGTGGAGACTCGACCTTTGTAATTTTGCGAAAAAAAGAGCACTCTTTACAGAGTGCCGTGCCTTATTCGCTAAAAAACTTGAATAAAGCTTCTTTCCTTAGTGGACTTTTGAGATTAAAAGCCCAGACAAAAATATCTGCGATTATCTTTTGATCTGCTTTCACGCTGAAGCTTCGTATAACCGAAAAACGGAAAGGATATATGCGTGTATTATAGTTTTCTATTTCTTGCACGCATTTTTCGCAGGCGGTATAGGCGGGCGATGCGGAAAATCCTCCTCCCACGGAGTACCTGACAGAAAAGTATCTCACAGGCCTTTTTCCGCACTGCGGACAGGGTCTTTGGGCCTGTCTGTTTTCTCCGCGTTCTCGAAGCCACTCGAGGTGCAGTTCCATTTGGTTCTTTTTTCTGTTTTCTCTGGATTTCTCATCTATCCTTCTTAACTGCCTGGAAAGGAAAGACGGTTCTCTGAACATTAGTCCTTCCAGAGACTTTCCCTTTCTTTTCCCGCTCTTTATGATATACGGTCCGACAGGATTATACTCTGTCAAAAGGGCACACCTCCTTTATTGTGCACATTATACCATTCTTTTTCTTTTTTTACAAGAGCGAAAGGAAATGCATAAAAGCTTGTTTTTTTTCAGGAATATGGTATAGTCTAGCTCAAGGGATTAATTTTGTTCTTTTTTAATAACTAACTTTTGTCTAGAGAGGATGGTTGTCAATGCTGGATATTTTTGGAAAGAAGAAGAGAAGAAAGATAGAGAAAGAAAAGGAAGTCCTTTTGGGAGTAATATTAAATAATATGGAGTCCTGTTTGTTTACCCTTAAAAAAAAGAAAGGAATAACAGAAGAGACAGCTGGAGAGCTCTCACTGCTGATTTTGAAAACATTAGAAAGTTTCATTCGAGAAAAAGAGGTAATATGGGAAGAAAAGGATATAGAAGCCACTGTCTGGCAAGCGCTGAATGCGTTAGAAGTGGCCGAAATAGAGGAAGAGTGTGATAAAGTGCAAGAAGCGTCACAGAGAAGTGATCTCAAAGAAAGAGCTCAGAAAATAGCAGAATATGTGAAGAAGAGAAGTGACGGGAAGACGAAGGGAAAAGGAGTGTTTCTCTAGAATGTATCTGAGAGGAGCGATTTATATGCCAAGGTTTATCTGTCCTGTGTGTAAGTGTAAAAGAACTGAAATTGTTCGTCCTTCCGAAAAAATAGGGCGCGTAAGATGGCACTTCCCTTTATGTATTAATTGTGGCGAGGAGTGGACTGAAGACGAGACAATTGAAGGACTGCTTCAAAGGGTCCTGAGAATTGTCACGGGAGAGCTGAAGGAATCAGGAAGAGAAATTTCCTTGGTTTTTTCCGCTGTCAGAGGGAAAATATCTAGATAAAGCTGTTGAGAAGCTTTATAAGAAGCAAGCCGTCTGTATAGACGGCTTTTTTATTAAAACAGGATAATTGATTGGTGAGAAGCTATTCGTGCCTAACTATCTTATAAACGCCGTATCCTTTTTCTTTTAGCAAATCTATCCAATTTCTTAACGTTTCTTGAGTGGTGTTTTGGAGTTCGGGTGTGTACATGAGAGATTGCACAAGCTCTTCTTTCATGCTTTTTTCTTCGTTATGCAGTGTTTCGCTAAGGTAGTTTGTGTAGCCTTCGGAAGGGATAGTGCTTTTGTTAAGACTAACCCCTTTTTTTTGTTCGTATTCGGAAAGCGGCTTTTTATCTTTATCGTTTTCTTGGCGAACAAAATATCCCTCTCTCTCAAGAAGAGTGGTAAGCGTTTCCACAACCTCTTCTTCTTTTTCTTCCGGGCTTTCTATATTTTCTATTCCCGCTATTTTGTTTTTTAATTCTTCATTTGGACCAAAAAAATCTTTTGGCCTTGTCTCATTTGAGTATTCATCAGTCATATTTTTAAAAGTTACGGGTGATTAATTCTTTTATTCTACCACGAAAACAAAAAAATACACCCCTATAAATTGCGAAGGTCCGACCTCCGCACATTGCGAAGGTCGGACCTTCGCAAATTTGACCTTTGCATATGTATTTTGGTGCTTGACAAAGTTTTGGAAATAATCATAATGAAGCCACTCAAGCAGAAAGAGAGTTGCGATATTAGTTCTCTTAAACAATAAGTTTAAAACTCTCTAGCTGTGTTTGCCGGCATTTTGTTGGCAGGCAGAGTGAGCAAATAAACATTCTTATATCAAAAACTCAAGGCAAATTTTTGCTGGAATTTTTTGTTTATAGTTTTGTTCTTTGAGTGAAAGAGGTTTCTTCTCTTTGAGAATCTCTGTTGACATTTTTAATACTATCTATTATAGTATGCCCGTTCTTTTTGATTTATTCAAAAAAAAGCTCATTTAAAATAAAATAAAAAGTATTGGAGTGATAATAGTGAAAAAGGTTTTTTTCTTTTTGTTAACAGTTTTGCTTTTTTTTGTCGTGGGATGTGATAGTGATAGCAAGACCGAAGAAGAGACTAGGGGATATGTTACTTTTTGGTTTGATGACGGACTTCTTTCTACTTATGAAAAAGCTTTTCCTGTTTTTGAGGAAAAGGGCTGGAATGCAGTTCTTGCTGTTGTTGGTAGCCGTGTAGTTATGTCTGAAAAAATAGCTCAGGAAGGCGATAAGATTATGTCTTGGGAAAATGTCAAGGAGATGGAGGAAAAAGGATGGGAGATATCGAACCATTCGATGACTCACGAAAAACTTGGAGACGAGAAGAGCCTCAACTACCTAAAGATGGAGGTATTAGGATCAAAAGAGGTTCTTGAGAACTACGGTTTTTCTGTAGAGTCCTTTACCTTTCCTCACGGAGACAAGGGTTGCGACAAGGCTCGAGATATGGTGCAGCTAAACTATTTTTACTGGAGATCTACAGTTTCGGAAATTAACTCTCTTCCTCCTGAGCGCCACCTGAAGTGTCTTTTTGTTACCGAGTGTATGGACAGAAAGAAGATAAGAGAGTGGATCAACAAAGCGGAAGAAGAAGAGGGATGGCTTATTATCGTTCTCCACTCGATTATTAACAATCCGGTAGGATGGTGGCAGCAGACTCCTGAGCAGTTTGCAATGATTGTCGAAGAAGTAGAAGAAAGCTCCCTTGAGGTTGTTCTCCCCAGAGACATCTTTGAGCTTTTTGCGGAGGAAATAAGGTGGTAGAAAGGAGGTGTAAGCATTGAAAGTTGTTGCGATAGTGCCGGCACATAACGAAGAAGAGAACATAGAAAGGGTTGTCCACGATCTTTTGCGGCAAACCTTTCCCCTAGAGAAGATTATTGTTATTGCTGACAACTGCACAGACAGCACTGCAGAAAAAGTAATGCTTTTAGAAAAAAGTTTTCCCAAAGTGCGTCTTATGGAAACAAAAGACAATCTTTATAGGAAAGCCGGAGCGATTAACGTGGTGCTTGAGATCTTGGACGAGGAAAAGTATGAGCTTGTTCTTATAATGGACTCTGACTCTCGTATTGCTCCGAATCTCCTAGAGGAAGCAGTAAAATCTTTTAGGGAAGATCCCTTACTTGGAGGAGTTTGTTCTACAGCAGAGGTTCTTAAACCGAAAGCAAGAAAAGAGTCTTGTCTAAGAAAAATGGAAAAAAGCTTTCTTTGGACGTTGCAAAGGCTGGAGTATGCCGGATTTGATGCCGAAAGAACAGCAACATGGAAATGCGTCACCATAATTCACGGCCTTTGTGGGGTGTATCGCCTTAGGGTCCTTAAAGACGTGGGGGGCTATGCACTGGGGCATTTGCTTGAAGACTATGATCTTACCTTGAGAATAAAAGAAGGAGGATGGCATGCTAGGTTTAATCCGAGGATGCGTGCTAAGACGGAGGTTCCTTTAACTTTGAAGTCATTTTTTAAGCAAAGATTAAGATGGCTCAGAGGGGGAGTGGATGTTCTTATGGAACACGGATTGAATAGATTTACAGCGGAAGACTACCTTCATCACTTTATCTTCATAGTGCTTTTTATTTCTATATTTTGGTTTGTTGCACTTTCCAGCCTTTATGGAGGATGGGCCTTTCGGTTCAATCCTCATCCTCTACCGATAGCTGTGGTTATTGTCGGCTATCTTTTAGGAATTTACAAGCTTTGGTATGTGAAAAATATCAAGGTTTCGGATATAACAATGAGATTGGTTGTTTTGCCAGAGTTAGTTATTGCGGTTTCAATGATGGTAGTTAGGGTCTACGCATACTACTTGGCTTTTTTCGGCCGTCCCCAAAAGTGGTAAGCCAAAGCCTTGCATATTATAGAAAAGGAGAGAAGTCAATTGCCATACGCAGAAAAAGTATTGCCAGTTACAGGAGGAGGAGCTTTTCTTGGGGCAATGGGAATGTTTTATGGTTGGATACTTGCCCTGGTTGCTGTAATCTTAGTCCTTTCCCTCTACGGAAGTTGGCGACTGTATAAAGGCAAGAAAGATCTCGGTAATTAACTCTTTTTGGGGGGAGTTTTAACCGAGAAAGGCGCGTTTTGTAATATTAGGAACGCGCTTTTTTTATTTAATTATTAGGCGCTTGACAAAGTTTTATGGTTTGGTATAAGTGAGTTACAAAAGGAAGGTGAGGTAATTTTTAGCGACTAAAACAGCTAAAAATACCTTCTAACATTCTCCCGGCAATCCACCGAGAGAAATAGAAAGGCCGAAGTAAAAATCTAAACAGTAAAAAAGATTTTGCTGCGGTCCTATAAAGGTTTGCTCTTTCGGAGGGTGGATTGAAAACAAAATAAACAAGGTCGAAAGCAGAACAAATAAGTTCTGGGGGTTTCTGTTTGCTAAATTCACCTGAAGAATAAGAATAAAATAAGCAACTTTTAATAGGACAAAATTAATAATTAAAGTCGGAAGACAAAAAATATGAAAAAAATAAAAAAAGCATCAAGAGCGCTTGTTCCGCCGCTTTTGATATTTACTCTAATATTCTCAAGCGGAATAATGATGGCTTTGACCGATAGGGTTGGGGCAGAAAGAGAGAGTTGTGAAATAGGCGTTCAGGCAATCAGGTCTGGAAGCACGCACAATGATATAATGACGATTAGCATAGGCAGTCGATTTAGCGAAGAAATTGGTGATTGGAAAGTAGAAATAGAAAGTGAGGAAGATATTATAATAACAGGCATATCTCCATTATCAGGAGGAGATAGTGGAAAATACCGCATATTTATAGATAGTGAAAGTTATGAATTTCCAAATAGCAGCGATGAAGAAAGAGATAAAATTACAATAATTTATTTTGGAACAGAATGTGGTTTGTTGGATAACGGAAATGATGAAAATGAAAATGGTGATACTGTGACCATTAAAGCGTATAAGGTAGTTTGTGATGATGAGAGTTATCTTCCCAAGTGGGGTGGGAGCCCTGGTTTTCCCAAAGGAGATAGAATCGACGGAGATACGGCTCAAAATTTTGTTGATTATGCAAATGATGAAGCAGAGCGAGAAGTTTGCTGGCTTGAAGAGGGATGGGAGTTTGAGTGGGGGCTTTCTGATGTAAGTACGAGTGATCCCGGAAGAGATTATACAGGAGACGCTGGCACAGGATGGACCACTTTTGGACCCACTGATGAAAATGGATTTGCTCAGACTACGATAAGCGAAGAGGACTTTACCAATCAAATTACTGGCAATATCGGAATGAGAGAAGTTTTACAAGAAGGATATATTCCATTTACTTATCCAAGCGGTAGTAATAGTCCTCCTTCTGCAGAATTTTATTGTCATGAAGATGTTTGGCATTATAACAATTTTGAGTGGATAGAAGACCCAGTTCTTGGAGAAACATATTACTGTGTCGGTTTCAATGCACCTAAAACGACGAATGTAGAAGTTTGTAAAGAGGATGAAGAGGGAAGTAAGTTGTACGACTGGGAGGTCACACTTTCTTACAAAAAAAGTGATTTAGAGTTTACTAAGACAACGGAAGATCATGAAGAGGGAGAAGGTCACGGATGTGTAATCTTTGAGGACGTACCTTATGGAGAATATGAGTTGAGTGAAACGCTTAAAGAAGGATGGGAACATGTTGAAGGAGCGGGTGACGTTACCATTGATGGCGACACAGAATCTTTTACTATCGTAAATAGAGAGAAGAAAGAGGTTACTATCAACGCTTACAAAGTGATTTGCGAAGATGAAAGTGATTTACCCAACTGGGCAAGAGAAGAAAATTATCCCTATGAATCTGGCAATCCTCTAACAAAGCAAGATATTATTGATTATGTCGAGGCTCGTGAAGGTTGCGAATTTGCGGAAGGATGGGATTTTGAGTGGAACGAACCAGACACTGATTTGATACCTGGAAATCATTACGGATGGAGTTACGATTATGATAGTGATAATGCTTGGAACAGCTTTGACACTTCCACAGATAAAAGTGGAAAAGCGACAGTTACCATTCCTTATCATGAAGAAAGAAGCCATTTTTGGATTAGAGAAGTGCTAAAACAAGGATATTTACCTTTTAGCGACAGTGATGACGGAACCTATTCAGTTAGTGCAGAATTAATTTGTCATATTGATGGATGGAAATATGATAACTATGACAGGGTTGATAACCCTGAAGATGGAGGAGAGTATATCTGTGTTGCATTTAATGTTCCAGTCGTGACCATTAAAGCTCAAAAGGTAGTTTGTGCAGACGAGAGCGATCTTCCAAACTGGGTGACACACGAAAATGACCCTTACTATTCCGGCAATTTCCTGACAAAGCAGGATATTAAGGATTATGTTAATGATGAGGAAAACAATTGCTGGTTTGAAGAAGGTTGGGAATTTGAATGGGGTTACGATGGGGAGGCAGAAACACAAGATGGTGCTTTGACCGGCAAAGCCGGGATTGGCAAAGGATGGCATGACTTTGACTCTGCAACAGGAGGAGAGTGTAGTCCGGCAATAGCGACGATTATGGACTTAACTCCTTCTAATAGAATATGGGTAAGAGAGGTGCTTCAAGACGGGTACCTTCCTTTTGCTTATCCTAATCCCGGATGGGATGGGACAGATAATATGGTAAGTGCAGAGTTAATTTGCCATACCGATGGATGGAAATACGATAACTACGACTATGTGGATAATGCGGAGAAAGGAAATTACTACTATTGTGTAGCGTTTAATGTTTCCGAAGAAGAAAAGGAATGTGAAGATATTGTTGTTGTAAGCAATGAAGAAAACAAGGTTTATGAAGTGGAAAATTTTAAAAACGGTTTTCTTGGTAAAATAGGAAATGCGGTTAAGACGTTTGTCCATAAATTATGGACCTCAATCACCGGAGCGGAATGGATATGGAAAACAGAATATGTAGAAAACCCAACACAGGAAGAAATATACGGATTTAAGAAGGAGTTTGATGTTCACGGGACAGTTTCTTCTGCCACGCTTCAAATGGCGGCAGACAACTCCTATAAAGTGTGGGTGAATGAATGTCTTGTAGGAGAAGATGATGGCGAACACAACTATGCAGATATTGAAGAATACCCTGTTGACTCCAGCTGTTTTAAGGAAACAGGAAATATTATTAAGTTTAAGGTGAGAAACTTAGCAGGCGCCAGTGATCCAGAAGATAACCCAGCAGGGCTTTTGTACAGATTAGACATTGAAAGAGATACTTGTTATATTCCAGAAGAGCTGGCTTGTGATCCTACGTTTAATCTTATTGAAAACGGCAGTTTTGAAGACCCAGTAGTAGAGGATAACAGTAGTAATTGGGAGCTTTACGACACAATTCCCGGATGGACACTCGTAGAAGGTGATTATATAGAGTTGCAAAGATATGCTTTTGATTCGGCTGACGGTAAGCAACACTTGGAGCTTGACAGTGATGGTGGAAATCCTGCGAGTGCTATCGAACAAGAAATAGATACTATACCCGGAGAAAGTTATCAATTGAAGTTTGCTTGGTCTCCAAGACCGGAATCACAAGCAGATGATAGCGAGGTAAATATGGAAGTTAGGAGCGAAGATGATACATCGCTTCTTTCCGCTACCATAGTTAGCGGTTCGGGTGCCATTGACTGGCAGTATGAAACTTATTACTTTACTGCTGAAGAATCAAAAACCATTATAAAATTTTCTCATGGTGGCACGCCAAATACTTACGGCGGATTAGTTGATGATGTTCAAGTATATTGCGGGGTTGATCCTGATCCAAAAGGAACCATTACGGCTTACAAGCACGAGTACAAAAATGAGCTTGAATTATACAATTTGTCACAAACGTTGCGTGATGGATGGACGATAACTATTGAAGGAGAAGGGATTTCTGACGATTGTATTACAGGTGAAGATGGAGATGGTATGTGCATTTTTAGCGAACTTCCGGAAGGATCATATACCGTATGCGAAGTTATGAAAGACGGGTGGGAATTCGAATATTCAATTACGGGATCATGGATGCTTGTGACTGATTACGTTGCTGAAGAAAATGATCTAAATAGTCTTTGCGTGGAAATAGACATTGAAAACGAAGATGCAAAGTTTGTCTATTTCTACAATAAGAAAACAACCCCTAGCCTTGATCCAGTCGCAGAAGCGAGTCCTATGGCTGGCGGTGGTCCTATTCGTTTTCCTGATCCGAGGGGAGAGGTAGCGGGAGTAGAAGATGAAAGAGAAGTAGAAGAAGATGAAGTGGAGGATCCGGAAGAGGAAGTACTCGGAGAAGAAGACGAAGTGATTTGCGGAGTTTATCTCCACGACCATCTTAGATACGGAAGAGCCAACAATCCCAATGAGGTAAAGAAGCTTCAACTGTTTCTTAACACCTACATGGGAGAAGATCTTCCGATTAGCGGAATGTTCGGGGCAATGACCAAACAAGCGGTTCAGCGTTTTCAAGAGAGGCACGCCAATGAGGTTTTGACTCCGTGGGGACTGGAAGCGCCGACAGGATATGTTTATCTTACAACCAAGAGGTGGATTAATATGATCGTCTGTCCGGAACTTAATCTCCCGATGCCCACTCTTATTCCCGACACTACGGGAGCGGTGGGAGTTGTAGATCCCGGTATGGCGGTGGCCGGAGAAGAAGATGTGAGAGCAGAAGACCCGGAAGAAATAGTTGATGAAGAAGACAGAGAAGTAGACGAAGAAGAGATGGTTGACGAAGAAGTTGCCGTGGATGTAGATGAGGAAGAAGAAAGAGAAGATGACGGGAGAACAGCCATAGCGGTAATTGTTATCGGTCTTGTAATGCTCGGATTCACTCTTTACTACGTCTTCAACCCGATTAAGTAAGATTTTAGGCAAAAAGAAAGACAAACTCGCTCCTTTTTAAAAAAGGAGGGGCTTGTTTTTCGTTGTTCTTAAGAAGATCCTTTGTTTTCTTGGAACGAGAGTGTAATTCAAACGAGGAAACGAGGATGACTGTATAAAGGTCGACTTATAAAGTTACTCTTAAAGCATGAAAAAAGAAAAGTATTTATTTAAATTGTTTGCGGTTTTCTTTCTAGTACTGTTTTTAGTGGTCGGCGTAGGATTTAGCGTGGGAGAAGCTCGATTTGAGGCGCAAAGACCCCAAGTTGTCGGAGGATTTGGGGTAACGAGAATCTATGGAGAAGATGTTATTGTCCACGTACTTGTGGAAGTTCCTCTGGGAGAAACGGCAAAAGGAGCAGTAAACAGTGCTTTGGCAAGTTATGGAGCAAGGCCAATAGAAGAAGCTCACTTTGATTCAGGAAAGTTTTCGGTTATCGGCCGATGGGAAACACTTAATGTAGTGCAGAACTACAATTCTGCGGGAGAACCAAATAATGGTGCAAAAGAAGCGCTGAAAAATACGCATTATACCTGGACAGGAGTAGAGGAATCGGATTTTGCACTAAGTTATGGAGAAAATACTACCAGATGCCCTTCTCTTGTTCAGGAGTGTCGTGGACCACAGTATTTAGATGGGAATAATGATCTGGCATGGCTTAGGCTACGCCCGGGAGTTCTCGGAGTTGCCTGGATTGCCTCACAGGGAGGATATATTGTTGAAGTAGATATTGCCCTGAGCACACGATTTAATTGGGATACTGAAGGCGGGGATTATGACATAGAAACGGTAATACTTCATGAAAACGGGCATTTACTGGGACTAGGTCACTCTGAAAATCCGAAAGCGGTGATGTATGCTTATTATAATAGTGTAAAGCAAGAGCTACATGAGGACGATGAAGCGGGAATCATATATCTTTATCCTTCGGATGGAATAGATCCTGATCCGGAACCGGAACCCGATCCTGATCCCGATCCAGACGACCCTGGTGATTCTGACGAGCCAGAAGATAAATGTCCTCCCGGATGGGCAAGAAGAGGAATTTGCTGATAAAAACAGAAACTTTTTATTGTTAACTGATGTTTTGCAATGCAAGAATCCCGCCCGAAAGGCGGGGTTCTTGCTTTTTTCTCTCTGAATTTCTATAATCACTTAATCTAAAATATGAAAGGTCGGCTTAGAAACTTTAGGTAAAATTAGAATCATGCAAAAGAAAATATTACTTTCTTTCGGAACACTTGTTTTTGCTTTGACAATTCTTTTTGCGGGCGGATTTGTTGTGACCGCAGAAGAGTCGGTAAATGAAGAAGAGACGGAAGAAGAAGTTGAAGAAGCAATTGAGAGACTGGAAGAAAATCAAACAAGAGTAGGGAGAATGAAAGAGGTAATCTCTCTTCTTCTTAAGGAGGTAGGTGAAGATGCGCCTCAAAGAGAAGCTCTTGAAGGAGTGCTAGAAAGAGCGGAAGAGATAGGAGAAAGAGTAAGGCAAAGAATGCAAGAAGCCCAAGAAAGATTGATACAAGCGATGGAGAGAAGGCGTCTCGCCCAGCAGAACAAGAGAATGGAAACAATGAAAGAAACCATTGAAGGCCTAATTGATATTACTGGAGACGATGAAGACAAGAGTGAAGCAAGAAGTGCTTTAGAGGCGGTAAGAGAAAGGGCTCAGGGAATTCAGGACCGTATTAAAGAGAGAATAGGCAACTAATTTAAAAATAAAATTAACTCCCTCCTTTTTACTAAAAGGAGGGGTTTTTATTGCTCAAATAAATTGTTTTTGCTATAATCTGACAATATGAACCTATCTTTCAGAGAATATTTTGCATCGCTCAAGAGAGAAAAGAAACCTTTCTTTTTGAAAACAAGGGGCGTTCTTCTTCTTTTTTTAGGAGTGGTTTTTATAGAATTCCTCTTTTTGGCCAACTTTGCCGGAAAAATATCTTTGGAGAACTTTCTTGCCTCTATTGCCCCTGAAAAATTGGTAGAGCTTACTAATATAAGGAGGGAAGAGAGAGAGTTAAAAACCCTTGTTATTTCACCCCTGCTTATGGAAGCGGCACAGCTCAAGGCAAATGATATGGCAGAAAAAGGATATTTTGCGCATACCTGTCCTGATGGAGTGACTCCTTGGCACTGGTTTGACAAGGTCGGGTACGGATACCGGTATGCGGGAGAAAATCTGGCGGTAAACTTTACCGAGGCACACCAAGTTGACAAAGCTTGGATGGAGTCTCCCACTCATAAAAAAAATATTGTTAACGAAAGATTCCAAGAGATAGGAATTGCTACCGCTACCGGGGAGTATAAGGGGAGGGAGGCGATTTTCGTTGTTCAGCTTTTTGGAACAAAGCCGCAAATAGAACAGGTAGTTGCTACAGAGCCCTTAGAAGAAGCGGCAGTTGCCACTCGCAGTTTTGTTGAAGATTTCCCCGAAGAAACAGTTGAAGATAAAGAAGAAGTAATTTTGGGAGAAGAAGAGGAGATAGAAGAAGAGGAGACGGCCGAAATAGCAGAAAGCGTTGAAGAAAAAGAAGAGTCTTTCGCCTTTATTGAAAAAACGGAAGAAGAGCCCGTTTACGTTGTCGGTGCTCCGGAAGAAGTTATCGTTATAGAAGAGGAAGAACCGAAGTATGTTTCTTTTTGGAGCATGGTTGTTTCTTCTTCAAGGAAAGTGGCGGGGTTTGTTCTTTTTGTCGTATCGGGGATTTTCCTTTTTCTTTCCGTCTTGAAATTATTTTTTATGGAAAAGGTTAACGTTACTTTTATGGCGGCAAACGGGATAGTCTTTTTGGCAGTTATTTTTTCAGCACTCCTAATTAACCACTACATTTTTCTTTTGACAGAATATATTTAGCAAATGGGAAAAATTAAAGAAAGAAAACAGTTCTCTCTCTTTTCTTGTGGCTTTTTTAAAAAAGCATCTTTTTTGATTTTTGCTTTTCTCCTGTTTTTTCCTTTAACCTTTTTTTCTGTCGGACAAGAAGGCGGTGAAGAAAATGCGGTTTCCGGGCAGGCGCAAAGCTATATTATAGAGCTTGAAAAGGCGCCGCTTGCCGAAAAAAAATCGGCACTGGAACGCTCCTTTTTTGCTTTTCAGGAAGTAGAAGACGGTTTGGAGTTGTACAGGCGGGAACTTGAACAAAACAAAAGAGAAGTAAAAAACAGAATCAAGGAGGCTTTAGACACAGAAAAAGAATTTTTCAGGGCGGAGGATTTTTCTACTGGAACAGAATTTAACTATCTTTTAAACGGATTTGTCATTGACAATCTTTTTGAGAAAGAAGCAAAAGACTTGGAAAAGGTTGAGGGAGTAAAAAAGGTTTGGGAAAACAAAATAGTAGAAGTGATGCTTTCCGATTCTGTTCCTTTAATTCAAGGAGATATTCCGGCGGGAGAGCTGGATGAAGATGGAAACGATTGCAGTATTTCAAAAAAGGATTGTTTAACCGGAGAAGGAGTTACCATTGCCATTATCGATACCGGAGTTGATTACACGCATGCCGATTTTGGCGAATGCACACAAGAAGAGTTTTTAGAAGGGGATTGTGAAAAAGTTATTGGGGGTTATGATTTTGTTACTTGTGAAAAGTTTATTCCCGGGGGATGTGCGCAACCAAAAGAGGAAGACAATGATCCCATGGATAAACAAGGGCACGGAACCCACGTTGCCTCTATTGCCGCCGGAGATGGAGAAACAGTAAAAGGAGTGGCGCCCGGGGCGGAAATTCTAGCCTACCGGGTTTTAAACACTCAGGGGAGAGGATATTTAAGCTGGGTGGTGAAGGGAATTGAAGAAGCGGTTGCCGACGGAGCCGATATTCTTAATTTAAGCTTGGGAGCACCGGGAGATCCGGATGATCTTCTTTCTGTCGCCGTGGACAATGCGGTTGCCGAAGGTGTTGTTGCCGTGGTGTCGGCCGGGAATAGCGGACCGGGTGATGAAACAATTACGAGCCCCGGAACGGCAAGAAAAGCTATCACCGTCGGAGCGACGGACAAAAGCGACCTCCTTGCTTCTTTTTCTTCCAGAGGCCCTGTTAAGTGGAACGGGAAAGAAATAATGAAGCCGGATATTGTTGCTCCGGGGGTTTCTATAACCGCAGCGAAATTAGAGGAAGGACATACTTCAAAGTCAGGGACATCCATGTCTGCTCCGCACGTTGCCGGAGCGGCTGCCTTGCTAAAAGAAAATGATCCGACACGGACTCCCGAAGAAATTAAAGATATTTTAAAAAACGGTGCTGACAATTTAGAGTATGAAGAGAAAGAACAGGGGGAAGGAAGGGTTAATTTGCAAAAAACCTTAAGGCTGGAGACAGAGTACACTCTTGGTATTACCATTGAAGACGGCGACTCGGGAATTGGCGAGGTTTCCGCAGATCCCGATCAAGCAAACTATGTTTACGGAACAAAAGTAGAGCTTACCGCTTCTTCAACTGACGGCGAATGGGCTTTTTCCCACTGGTCGGGTGACTTGGATGGCTCTGACAACCCTAAAACAGTTGTTATGGACGATGATAAAGCGGTAACCGCTCACTTTATCAGAGACGCACACACCATTAGTATTTCAATTGACGGAGAAGGGACGGTAACCAAAGATCCCGAAAAAAGTTTTTATCCGCCCGATGATTCTTTAGAGCTCACAGCTGTTGCTAAACTGGGATGGGTGTTCTCCCACTGGTCGGGAGACTTGGATGGCTCTGACAACCCTAAAACAGTTGTTATGGACGATGATAAAGCGGTAACCGCTCACTTTATAGAGGAAGAGTACACTCTTACTGTTCCCATTGAAGATGGCGACTCGGGAATTGGCGAGGTTTCCGCAGATCCCGATCAAGCAAACTATGTTTACGGAACAAAAGTAGAGCTTACCGCTTCTTCAACTGACGGCGAATGGGATTTTTCTCACTGGTCGGGCGACTTGACGGGGTCTGCTAATCCGGGAGTTGTAACAATGGATGACGACAAAACGGTTACAGCTCATTTTATAGAAGGCGGACACGCTCTTTCTATTAATATTTCCGAAGGAGGATCGGTAACCAAAGATCCCGACAAAGCCGTTTATCCGGAAGAAGAAGTGACCGTTACCGCTAATCCCAATTTCGGATGGACCTTTTCCCACTGGTCGGGGGACTTGGAAGGTGATGAAAACCCGGAAACTCTCGTTATAGGCGAAAACAAAGAAATTACCGCACACTTTGAAGAAGAAATAGTCTTCTTTTATAAGCTGGAGTTAAACGCTTTTCCTTCCGAAGGAGGGTCGGTATCGGGGGAAGGGCACTACCTGAAGGACGAAGTGGTAGAGATAACAGCGAGTACCAATACGGGGTATGAGTTTACAGAGTGGACAGGGGACACTGATTATATTGATAACGCAGAATCAATAACTGCCAACGTCACTATTCCGGCCAAAGACATTGCTTTAACCGCTAATTTTGAATTGAAGGAGTATACACTTTCTATTTCAATTGACGGAGGAGGTTCGGTAAGCAGAGATCCTGAAAAATCCTTCTATCAACACGGAACAGAGGTTTCCCTTACGGCCAGCCCAAGTTCCGGGTGGAAATTCTCCGAATGGTCCGGAGATTTGAAAGGATCCACTAATCCGAACGTGATTACTATAGACGAAAATAAAACGGTAACAGCCGTTTTTGAAAGAGTGGCAACAGGCGGAAGTGGCGGAAGCGGAGGCGGAGGAGGGAGAGACAGGGACAGTGATGATCCTGATTCTGAAGAGGAAGAGGATGAAAAAGAAGAGGTTGTGGCAACAGGGACAGAGAGAACTCTAAAAGAGCTATCTGCTCGGCAAGCGAAAATAAGAGAGATAAAAAGACTGACGGAAGTGCTACTTGAAGCGGCACGAAGAAAAGAAAACAAAGGGATACAAGATGCGCTTTCCGCTGTCCTTGAAAGAGCAATCTCAATTGAAGAAACAGTAGAAAAGGAAATAAGAGAAAGAGAGGAGAAAAAAGAAAAAATAGTTTTCCGGAAAGGAAGAGTGATCGCCATAAGAGCGGTAGTAGAAAGGCTTTTGCCGGTTGCTAAAAAAGAAGAAAAAGAAGGGGCAGAAAGAACACTTTCCCTTATTCTTCAAAAGGCAGAAGATATAGAGCAGAGAATAGAGCGGGAAATAGCGACTTTGTGATAAAAAAAGAGCGCGGACGGACCGCGCTCAGGGGAGAGAACACTCATAGCGTTCTCTTTATTTATTGCACAAAGAAGGCGCTTTTTTTAGCTCTTTGAGCCTTTTATCTATCCTCTCATAAAGTTCTTCCATTTCTCTGGAAGATAGTAGCTCGTTTTTGTGTCTTCTAGTACCTCTTACCCAAAGTGACAAGGCCCGGGTTTCTTCTTTGCCGATTGCTTTATTCATTGCCCGAGTTTTCTTTTCCAACTCTTCCCATGGAAGTTCGTTTTTACGGAAAAGAATAACCATTTTTGCATACTCCAACTGATCCTTATCTCTCTGGGTTATTTTATCTATATTCTTTCCACTGAGAGCTTTCTCTATTTTTGACCCCATTTTTTCAATCAAATCAGCCAGTCTTTTGTCAAAAACAATCTCGCCGGGTCTTTGCCGGTAGCCTAATTCCCCCGGCTTTTCCATTTTTCTCAAGCAGCCCAACCTCCTTGTATTACGCCTTCCTTATACAATATTTATGAGAGGGTGCTTCCTAAAGCATAACATAAAAATACGGCTTGTCCATAGGTTTCTTTCCGGAGTAAAAACAAAGATTTTCAAGGTATGTAACATATTGAGAGATTCTGCGTCTTAATTGTAAACGATATGAAAATCCGCAAGATTAAAAAGAGAAATTGCGGGTAAAGAGGGAGGTGAGCCGCTATTCTTGCTATCGCGAGTTTTTGCGAGAGAAGAAGGATCGACAGCGGCAGAGCAGTATAAAGAGTCACTAACCTTCTCCTGAAAACAAGAGTTTTCGGGAGACAAAAAAACATGAAAAAGAAAATAGCAATTGGTATACTGGCTCTTTCCTTCTGTTTTGTCGCGCTTGGCGCAGTACAAGTACAAGGAGCAGAGAGCGATATACGAAAAGAAATGGCTGCCATCCAAGAGATGCTTGAGGGCATTCAAAAGAAGGTTGCCGAACAAACAGGAACCACCGGAACAACGGGAACGATTACCGGAGTTCCTTCGGGATTTACCTTTACCCGCACTTTGGGAGTGGGGGCGAGAGGAATGGATGTAAAGTATCTTCAGATAGTGCTTAACTCCGACCCGAATACGAGATTGGCGCAAACGGGAGCCGGATCTCCCGGGAATGAAACGGAATATTTCGGACCCATAACCCAGGCGGCGGTAAGAAAATTTCAAAGCAAGTATGCCGGGGAAATACTAACGCCCATAGGGCTTGTTTCTCCTACGGGTTTTGTAGGAACCCAAACCATAGCGAAACTGAATTCCGTTTTAAGGACGGGAACGCCGGGGACAACTCCCATTTCGATTGATAAAGCCATTCTTGACTCTCTCAAAGAGATTGCGGAATCAATAAAAAAGCTGCAGGCGAGGATTGATCTTTCCGAAAGGCCAACCGGGGACGAAGGGTCGCTTTCGGTTGAATTAAGAGCGGATATCCGTAATGCGGAAGTGGGAGCGGGCCAAAAAATGGACGTGGCTGTTTTCCGCCTCAAGGCGGAAGAGTCGGACATTACCGTGCAAAGAGTGGATCTTTACTTTGACCACACGGGGACTTACTCGTCAACGGCAACTGAGTTTCGAAGGTACGTGGAAAGCATGGCTGTCTACTCTGACGGGAAAAAACTTCAGGAAGTAAAGCTTTCCACCTCCAATCCTGCAAGGGGAGACAAGTACATCCGCTTTAGCAACCTAAATCTTAAGGTTAAGAAAGGGGGATATGTTGATCTTACAGTGGAAGTGACCGGAACATCAAGAGACGAAAAAAAGACTCTTGAAATAGGACCGACAGACAATATGGCAATAAGAGGAGTGGACGGAGCCGGTGTTTCCCAGTATGCCGGAGGAAGCGCGATAAGGAGAACATTTACTTTTACCGGCGAAGAGACAGGGGCTTTGGAAGTTAGAAGACATGCCGACAGCCCCAAAGAAGGAGTGGCCATGATAAGCAGAAGCGTTCGCACACAGGTGGATCTTTTGAAGTTTAACGTTACCGCCAAGGACACGGATGTTGAGCTGGATAACTTAACGGTTTTGATTGAAAAAGCCGACACGACTCTTACCTTGGGACAGATACTCCAAGACGTAATACTTTATGAAGGAAACACGAGAGTAGGTGTTGCTACCGTAAATACGGGCACCGGAAAAGCGACTTTTGACAAACTGGAGATGAAGATAAAGAAGGGGGAGACAAAAAATCTTACTCTCAAAGCGGACGCGTTTAAAGTGGAGGTTGCAGACCAAGGTGCTTCGCTTAAAGCAACTGTCCTCAAGGATGATAACAAGGAAGTAGGATACGATATATTCGACAAAGAGATAGATATCGACAGAACAGTTACCGGGGACAAACAGCATCTCTATGTAGTTGCGCCGGAGATTACTCTCGTTAGCGCGGAAATTGAAAGAATTGAAATTACCAAAGATGTTAACGACCGAGCGGTTGGCGGAATAGAGTTTAAGATAAAAGCGGTTGGGGGAACTGTTTATTTCGACAAAACGGAAGATGTAAAGAATGATGACACGGGAATGGTTGACTTTGCCGGATTTGAGCTCAACTTTGCAAGTCTCTCAAGCAAAGCAAGCTCTGCTACCAATCCTCTGAACCTAACCGGCTCTTACTACTACGTTCTTGAAGACGCTACCAGGGATTTTGAAATAGACTTCGGAACCCAGAACGTTGCCGGAAGAGAAAGGGTGGAAGTGAAGGAGCTTCGCTGGATAGCGGAAGACAAAAACGGAAATGCGGTTGAGTTTGAGTGGGACGGAGAGTTTGTGGAAATGCTAAGAACAAACAGAGTAAGCTTGTATTGGAATTAACGTAAACCGTTAGAAAAGAATGCGGCTTGGAATTATCCGAGCCGCATTTTTGTTGCTTGTTTTTTCGTTTTTTGTATAATAGAAGAACATGGTAGAAAAAAGTTTAAAAGAGACGGCGAACGAGATAATGAAGAAGGAAGGAGGCGTTAGGGGAGAAGTTTTCCGGACTCACGCAATCTACATCCGTTACAGAGAGGGAGAAGAGGGAATAAAGAGAGTGGAGGAAAAAATGAAGGAGCTCGGATATCCGATTATTCTTGACGAGGTAAGGACGGGAGATTGGCACAAAGAAGCACTCAGCGTACTGGTTATTTTAGCGGCAAAAGAGGTCTTTAACTGGACGGAGGAAGATATTTTCGACATGGGAAATTCTGCGCCGAAGTACTCGTTTATCGTGAAGATGTTTATAAAGCACCTTTTTTCAATAAAAGAGGTTTTTGAAAAGTCCGGACAGTACTGGGATAAACATTATAATTTCGGATCTTTACAAAAGGGAGAGTTTAACGAAAAAGAAAAATATATTACAATAATACTCAAAGACCACGATTTTCATGAACTGATCTGCGGCCCTTATATGAAAGGATACTTTATGCGTATTGCCCAATTTTCTTTGAAAAGCGAGAAAATCAGTGTTGAAGAGATAAAGTGCATTTTTAAGGGAGACCCCTATAACGAGTACATTATAAAGTGGGATTAATTAAAACATGATAAAAAAAATTGCTTTTGGGTTAATTATCTTTTCATCTCTTTTTCTTCTTGCTAACCCCGGTTTTACGGTCAAAGAAGATCTTCAGAGGGAGATATTGGAAATTGAAAAAATGATTGAAGAGCTGCTCCAAAGACTTGGAGTAGAAACGGAAGAAAAAGTTGATGAGGCACGCGTTACAGGGGAGATCCCCGAGGGATTTGAGTTTACGCGGAATTTGGCACAGGGCGCAAGAGGGAGTGATGTAAGATATTTACAGATGCTTCTCAACCAGGACAGGGCGACAAAGGTAGCGGAAACAGGAGCCGGGTCGCCCGGAAACGAGACGGAGTTTTTCGGTCCGGCAACCTTTAACGCCGTTAGAAGATTTCAACAGAAGTATGCCGGTGAAGTTTTAACTCCTATCGGGCTTACCGCACCTACGGGGTTTGTGGGAAGCTATACAAGAAAAAAACTAAACGCCATTTTAAGAGGAGAGTATGAGATAGTTCCTTCCGACCCTCCGGAAGTTCCCCCGATGCCCGAACCGGAGCCTACTCCTGACCCTGATCCTGTTCCTGATCCTGATCCTACTCCCGATCCGGACCCCGATCCCGATCCCGATCCTCTTCCGGACCCAGATCCGTCGGAAGTCGGCGACCCTTGCAGAGGAAGGTTAACCCACATGGATATTAGAGATAACCAAACATATTCTCTGGTAGGAATAGGAACGCAGTGTTGGATGGAGGAGAACCTGAACTACGCGGAGAGAGGCAGTTGGTGTTATGATAACAACGAAGCGAACTGTGATAAATACGGCAGGCTGTACGATTTTGAAACTGCCAAAGGAGTCTGCCCCACAGGGTGGAGACTTCCCACTGACCGTGATTTTCAGATTCTTGAAAAAAAGCTGGGAGTAGATGAAGATGAGCTTGCAAGAGCCGGTTGGAGAGGAAGTGACGAGGGAAGTGAATTGAAATCAAGAGCCGATTGGGACGGCAACAACAGCTCGGGATTTTCCGCTCTACCTGCCGGAGGAAGAGAGGAAACAGGAGTTTTCAGAGGAATTGAAAAAGGGGGAAGCTTTTGGACATCTACCTCGCTGGGATCATTTTCGTGGATAAGACATCTTTACGAGAACCGTTCGGGAATACACCGAACTATTCTTCCGCAGGGAAGCGGAGTTTCCGTAAGGTGTATTTTGGAATAAACCAAAAGGCGGTCGATTAGATTATAAATATAAATATTAAAATTATGATTAAAAAATTATCTGTCGGAGCAACGGCCGCTTTCCTTCTTTTTGCCGTTGCTTTTCCTGTTTACGGCGGAGTGGAGGCCGAAGTAAGGGAAGGTCTTCGGGACATAAGAAGAAGAATAGAAAACATCGCGGAGGATATTGAAAAAGCGATGGAACAGAAAGAAGCGGCCAGTTTTCCGAGGATTCCCGATGGTTTCAGGTTTCCGGAAATAAGGCCTTACAGATATGAAGATTACGGAGTGGAAATAATGTATATGCAGATAATACTGAATGCCGATCCGGAGACAAGACTTGTAGAATCCGGTGTTGGTTCTCCGGGAAATGAAGTTAAGAGGTTCGGGAATATAACAAAAAACGCGGTAATAAAGTTTCAGGAAAAATATGCCGAGGAAATTCTACATCCTTGGGGAATTACAGAGCCAACCGGAATTGCGGCTATTCAAACGCAAAAGAAGCTCAACAAAATCTTGGACGGGGAAATTATAATAGAAGTAATACCGCCTGACAAAAAAGCGGAACTCAAAGCGAGATTGGTGGAAATTTTACAAGATCTCGCCGCTTTGCGTGCGAAACTAGAAGGAGTGGAAGATATTGAAGAAGGGGCGGTTGATGCGCCGACCAATGTCCGAGGAGCGATTATCGGATACGGAGAGGTGAGATTAACGTGGAGAGGAGACAGAAACGCTGAATACTTTACCGGATACATAGCAGACAGGTCGGGAGGCCCTCGCCGGGTTTACGGAGATACTGCGGATACAAGCGGGATAATAAGCGGATTGGAGTATATGGAAACTTACTACCTTACCGTCACCCAAACAGTTGACGGAGAAGAGAGCGGACACAGCAGAGAAGTGGTCGTAACCATGGATTGGGAGCCTACTCCGTTTAGAATAAGGGGAGAGGCGACCGATGTAGGAGAAATTACTCTAACATGGGAGACCGACCAGAGAAATGTGGAAGAGTACCGCATTTACAGAGCACAAAAACAAGGAGGCCCTTACACCATAGTCGGAACGAGCACCAAGAGAGAGTTTGTAAACAGCGGGCTGGGACTCTACACCATTTACTACTATGTAATCACTCAGGTTATCGACGGTGAAGAAAGCGATTTCAGCGGAGAGTATGTAGACAGCTGGTTTTACAACTGGCAAGGAGGTCCCTATCCGCATCCGGAAAAAGAAAAGATACTAGAAGACATTGATTACGATCTTTAAAGAGGAGCTTTTATGAAAGTAAACAAGGAAACAAAACATAAAATAAAAGTTCTTATTGTTGCCTTAATGGCGGCCGCTATTGCGTTTTCCGCTCTTGCTCCGGTCTTTGCCACAGAAAATAGCAGAAACAAAGGCGAAGAGTTAAGAGAAGAGATAGAAGAAGTGAAAGAGGCGATAAAGGAGCTTGTGGAGGACTTTAACGCGCTCCCTGCGTATACAGAAAGGCTTGTTAGAGTGGAAAGACTGCCGGCCGGATTTACTTTTCGGTACGAATTAAGAGAAAGAGCGAGAGGAGAAGCGGCACGGTACCTGCAGATTGTCCTTAACACTGATCCTGAAACGCGAGTTGCCGAGAGCGGAGTCGGATCTCCGGGGAGAGAAACGGATTACTTCGGACCGGCCACCAGGCAGGCGCTGATAAGGTTCCAGAGAAAGTACGGGATACCGGCTACCGGGATATTGGGATTGCAAACAAGAACGAAGATAAACGAAATTTTGCGCGAAGGGATTGTTATAAAAGAAGAGCCGAAAGAGGAAGTAGAAAAGATACGTGAAAGATTCGCCGAAGTTTTGCAGACGTTCTTAAGGATAAGAGAAAGAGCAAAAGAAAGCGAAAAAGAAGACTAACCCTCAAACAGGATTTATTCGCTAAAGATAAATTTATGCTTAAAGAAGGAATGAGCCTGAAGGAGACGGCCGATGAAATAGCGAGCGTAAAAGGGAATGTAAAGGGAGATGCCATAAACCTTCACGCGGCTTACGTTAGAAAAATGGAAGGAGATGACGGCTTGCGAAAAGTGGAAGAAAAATTAAAAGAGCTGGGGTATCCTCTGGAGTTTGCTAAAGTAAACAAGTTTGAGTGGTACCCCATTTATCTTGCCGATCTTGTTATTCTCGTTTCTAAGGAAGTATTTAATTGGAGCGATGAAGATATCTTCCGAATGGGGAAAGAGTCGGTGAAGCATTCTTTTATCTTCCGCCTTCTTTTAAGCCACACTTTGTCGGTGGAAAAGCTCTTTAAAAGCACTTCTTACATGTGGAAGAGGTATTTTGATTACGGAGATATAGAACCCGTAAAAATGGAGGAGGACCATATCTTGGTACGGATGAAAGAGTATAAAGTTCATCCTCTTGTCTGTCAACACTATTATCCGGGTTACTTTCTGACTCTTGTCAAAATCTGCCTGCCGGACAAAAAAATAACCATAAAAGAAACAAAGTGCTTTTTCAAAGGAGACCCTTATCACGAGTATAAAATAGAGTGGAGTTAGTTTTTAGGAAGAAAAAATAAAGGTCGAAAATTAATCGTGTAAATTTTTATGAAGAAAAAAAGTTTAAAAAGCCTTTCGGTTATTTTTACCCTGATTGCGGTTTTTTCCTTCTGTTTTCTTTCTTTGGGAGTAGTGGTTGCACAAGAAGAGCCCGGCTGGGATTTTGATGAAATGGACGAACTGTACCCGGAGGACGCTTGGGAGGAAGTGGAAATGACTCCGGAAGAAATAGAAGAGTTATTTACCGAGGGCTGGATGGAAGTGTATGATGAAAGGGAGCCTGAAGACGTTTTAGCGGGAGTGTTTGCCGGTATTTTGGGAGGAGGTATTTTGATCTTCTCTATTTTGTTTTTTGTTGCTTCTTATGTTTACTTTTCGCTTGCTTACATGAGGCTTGCTCAAAAGCTGAACACAGAGCCTGCTTGGCTGGCGTGGATTCCCGTAGCCAACGTTTATCTGATGAGCAAAATGGCGAAAATGCACTGGTGGCCGGTACTTCTTATAGCCGCTTTCATTATTCCCTTTATAAACATCCTTGCCTACATTGCTTTTATGGTTTTCTTCTTTATCTGGAACTGGAAGATTTTTGAGAAAGTGAACCGTCCCGGATGGTGGCCGCTAATGCTTCTTATTCCGGTGGTGGGTGCACTTATTTTCGCCGTTCTACTGGGAATGACCGTCTGGGGAAAAAACGAACCGGCAAAAGAGAAGAAAGAGGCGGAAGAAGAAACGGGAAAAGGCGAAGAAGAGTAGGAAGCGTGCTTATTTCACGGAAAATACAGGGAAAACATCCCTGTATTTTTCTATAGGCCGCCGCATTTACTCTGAGGGTGCCGGTCTTGGAAAGATTTCTTTTTATGTTAGACTAAAGAAAGTTAAATTATATTAATATGAAAAATAAAATAAGAGTAATGGCTTGTTCTTTAACCTACCCGCTTCCCAACGGGGTAACCGCTTCTTTAAACACTGCCCTTGACGGAATTAAAGAGCGGGGCCACAAGGCGATAGTCGTAGCTCCCGAATATAAGGCGAGAAAGGCAAGGCCGGAGCACTACGCAGTTCCTTCTTCTGCTTTAGCCCACAAGGCAATTGTCAACTTGCTGGGCAAGGAAGAGAGGGTTTTTCGCGTGAATTCGGGTAAAAAAATAGCCCAAATTGCAAAGGAATTTGATCCGGATGTTTACTGGCTGCATACCGTCACTTGGATGGCCAACGCTTTTGAAATTCACATGTTAAGGTCAAAAAAGAAGAAAGTTCTTTTTTACCATACCTTGGTTGAAGAGTACGGACGCCTGTATGCGGGGGAAACAGGGGCCTTTGTAATGCGCAGGAGGACAAAATCGCTTTGTAACAAAGTGGATGCCATAATGACCCCGAGCGAGATGATGAAAAGAAAGCTTGTAAAATACGGAGTAAAAACTCCCATCAGAGTTATTCCCACCGGAATAGAGATGCCGGAAAAACCTTTTACGAAAAAGAAGCTGAAAGAAAAATTTAAAATCCCCGAAAAAATGAAAGTCCTTCTTTATCTGGGAAGGATGTCCAAAGAAAAAAATCTCCATGTTTTACTTGACATGATAAAGGAACTCAAAGAAAGGAACTTTAACGCGGTGCTTCTTTTTGTCGGTCCGGGAGATATTAAAGAAGTAGAAAGAGATGCTAAAAAAATGGGGGTTGAAGACAGAGTGATTTGCACAGGACCTCTTAAAAGAGAAGAAGCGCAAAAAATTTACGGCGCGAGTGATGTTTTTGTTTTTTCTTCCCAAACGGAAACCCAAGGCCTTGTAGTGGGAGAAGCGATGCTTGCCGAAACCCCGGTGGTGGCTCTTGTTTCTCCGATTCAAAAAGAAGTTTATCCGGAAGGAAAGGCGGTGGTTCTCAAGAAGGGAGAAGATTTCCCCGAGGCGGTGATTGATATTTTAGAAAACAGAAAAAAGAGAGAGAAGATGGTAAAAGAAGCAAAAAGATTTGTGCAAAACAAGTTTTCAAAAAAGGCGATGATTGACAAGCAAATAAAGGTTTTTAAAGAGGTTCTTAAAAAGTAATTATATGGGAATGGAAAAAGATATTTATAACTTCCCCGAACAACTGCTTTTCTCCCCGGAGATAAAAAATAAAGAAAAGTGGAAAAGGCATGAAAGATACGTTTTGGCAGGGATGGGCGGTTCGCGCTTGCAGGGAGATATTCTGAAAACTTTACTGCCGGACTTCCCCCTTTCCTTATACTCGGACTACGGGCTTCCTGAAGGGTTTTTTCCGGAAACGGGGCTTATTACCGCTTCTTATTCGGGCAACACGGAAGAAGTTTTGGATACTTACAACAAAGCGGTAGCGGAAGATATTCCGACGATTGCTATTTCCAAAGGCGGCAATCTTCTGGCTGTCGCAAAGGAGAAAAAACTTCCCTACATTGAGCTTCCGCAAAACGAGACCCAGCCCCGAATAGGGGTAGGATATTCTCTTAAAGCTCTTTTGAAAGCAACAGAGGAGGGCGGCTTGGAAGAAGAAACTAAAAAAGCGGCAGAAAACATGGAAAAAAAGAAAGAGAGCTTTCGCCAACAGGGAGAGAAAATTTCTTCTTTTTTGGAAAACAAGTTGCCGGTGGTATATGCTTCTCGGAAGAACGGAAGTATTGCTAAAATTTGGAAGATAAATTTCAATGAGGCACCGAAGATACCTTCTTTTTACAACGTGCTTCCCGAACTAAACCACAACGAAATGACCGGGTTTGATACCACGCCTTCTACCGGACACTTGAGTGAAAAAATAACGTTTGTTTTTTTGACCGACAGTGAGGATCATCCGAAAAATAAGAAAAGGATGGAAGTTTTAAGAAAAACTCTGGAAAAGAGAGGGTTTGAAGTGTTGGAAGTGGAAATAGAAGGGGATTCCGGAGTGGAGAAAATATTTTCTTCTTTCCTTGTTTCCGCCTGGACGGCCTACCGCTTATCTAAAACATACAGCGTTGATCCTGAAAAGGTGCCCATGGTCGAGGAGTTTAAGAGAATGGTTTAAAAAGAAAGGGCAATGAGGGAAAAGAGCTATTTTTACGATTTACACTGCCACACTACCGCCTCTGCCGATTCACCGGGAGCTTTAAAGGACATGGCGGAGGCAGCAAAAAGAAGAGGAGTTGACGGCATTGCGGTTGTTGACCACAACAGATTGTACGAAGGGCCCCTGAGTATCAAAGGAGTGGATATTATTCCCGGAGAAGAGATTACTCTAGAGAACGGAGAGCATCTTCTCGCCTATTTTCTAAAAAAAGAAATAAAAAGAGGAGGGAGCTTTAAAGAAGCCGTCCGGGAAATAAGAGAACAAGGAGGGTATGCTTTTTGGGCTCACCCTTTAAGGAGAAGAGGTGTTTTCCCGAAAGAAAGCGAAGGCATTTTTCCTTTGCTTGACGGAATAGAAACGGGCAACGCTATGGATGAAGAGGAAGAAAGAAAGAAGGCTTTTAGAAAAAAAGAAGAGTTTTCTTTACTTGGGGTGGCAGGATCGGATGCCCATGTTTCAGGCCAGGTGGGAATGGGAGTTTTAAAGACAAAAGAGAAAATAAACAAAGAAAGTTTTCTAAGGGCGGTTAAGGAAGGAGAAATTATTATCAAAGAAGAGATAGGGAGCTTTAGAGAAAGAAACGCGAGATGGAAAAAAAGGCTAGGAAGATTGCAAAAAATAGTGGAAGGAGACGGCCGAACAAAGGGGAGAATTCTCTTTCACAGATTGGTTCTTAGAAATTATCTGCGAATAAACAATATAGGCTTAAGAAAAATCAGCTTTAATTATAAAAAAGAATATTCGGACAAGTAGTTCTATGACAAACAAAGAAAAGTTAAGAAAAAAAGTGGAAGAACTGCTTAACGTTCCCCGAAAGGCGATAGAAGGAGATGCCAACAGGGATATAGAGAAAAAGCTGGGAGCTTTTTTAGTGGAAAAAGGATACATTAAAGAAGTTGACGAGAGAGAGGAGGATTGGGGATTTGTTTATCACAGCGCTGTTAAGAAAATTTCTCTTTCTGAAAAAGAGATGCCCCATGGAAAGTGGGAGGATTGTATCCTTAAAATGGGAATTAACGAAAAAACAGGCGAGAATCTTTTTCCCAGCCCGGGGGAGGAAACAGAAAAATACCGCTTTCTTCACGAAGCAAACCACGCCTATCAGGAATATCTGTGTTCTTTAGAGAGCAGAGAAAATCCGGAAAGCTGGTATCAAAAAGTAATAGAAGGGAAAGTGAATTCTTGTTACGGAGACCTTTTTGCTTTTTGCTTTCAAAAAAGGCTGGAAGAAGACCAAAATGAAGGAGTGAAAAAAGACAAAGAAAGAGGGCTTTCTGTTTGGGGAAACGCTCCAAATTACAGCCACAAGAAAGATAAAACCATTCCCAACAGATTGTCGGAAATAGCGGTTAGAGCCCAAGAGGACGCCAACGAACTGGTAACTATGTTTTTATGGCATCCGAATTATTTTGAGGTTTACTTAGATTACCTTTCCCTAGACCACAACAATCCCCAAGTAAGGGAAAAAGAGATTACCAAGGAGGACTTGGAAAGGGAGGGTTTGATTAGTTTGTCAAAAGAAGAAACAGAATGCCTAAGACAACTGGTCTCTTGGTACACAGAGGAGATGAAGAAAATAATCGAGAAGGAATTAAAATAAAAAAGCTCCACAAAGGGAGGCTGGTTGAGCGGGTGAAGGGCTCCGTACTATTCGATGCGGGGTAAAAATCTAACCGTTGAGCGGCGGACGGGACTTGAACCCGCGATCTTCTGCTTGGGAAGCAGACGCTCTACCAACTGAGCTACCGCCGCGTTTTGAAAATAATAGCAGATAAAGAAAAAGCAGGCAAACAATAAAAGAGTTGTATTTCCTTTGTATTGTATTAAAATTAGGAGCATGAAATTAGAATACAAAAATACGGAAAAAAAGAGGGGAATTTTAATTCTTGAGGCGGATGTGGGGTTTTCTCCTACAGGAGATCTTTCAGAAGAGAAGGACTTGGAAAGCATGGCGGTGAAAAGAGGGCTTGAAAAAGTATATGGCAAGGACGCTCTTTACTTCAATTCTTCCGGCAGAGAGAACAGATTTTCCTTGTGGCTTTCCGAGATAAAAGAGTGGAGTAATCAAAAAAGCGTAACAACCGATTATAGCATAGAGAGGCAAAGAACCTATGAAGACAAGGAGAGTGGAAACTTGATAGGTTTTTTTGATTTCTCAAGAGAGCTGTTTGGGAAAAAACAGATAAAAGTTAGTTTTTCTCTTGAAACAAGCGAGGTTGAGCTTAAAGCGGACGATTGGAGCACTAAAGATTACGACAGATCGTCTCCCATTTACAGAAAGTATACGCAAAGCGAAAGACAACTTTCTCAAACAGACGATATCAGAAAAGCGGTTGAAGAAATTGTCCACGGACAGATAAGCCATCTGGCGAAAGCAAAACTGATTTATGACTGGACAAGAGAGAACACATCTCTGAAAAATACGGACACGGAGAGGGGAGCTGTCAAGGTATTTCGGAGCAAAGATGGCAACTCAAGAGAGATAAGCTTTCTTTATATCACCCTGATGAGGGCAGCCGGCATTCCCGCGAGATTTGTGGCGGGCGCTTTCGGAGAGATTGAAAAAAAGCAGGAGTTTCACTCATGGGCGGAGTTTTATCTTGAAGAGGTAGGGTGGGTGCCTGTTGATTGCGCAAAAGGGCTTTTCGGGAAGCTTGATAACAAGAGAATTATATTTTCAAAAGGGGAAAACATTCTTCTTGAAAAAGGGCCGGCAAATAGCGAAGTTTTCGGGATAAACTACGGAAGGGTTTTTTACCTTCAGCCGGAGGCCGTTTATTTGGATAAAAAAGAAAACGGGCTTTTCGCCCTAAAGAAAAGTAAATATCTTATTGTTAAAGGATAAAATGATTGTTTTAAAATTTATTCAAAACTTTTTCCTTCCGAGTGCTTTTATTTTTCTTTTTTTCGTGCTCGGGCTTATTTTCCTAAAGAAGAAAAAGAAAGCGGGGAAATTTTTTCTTTTCCTCGGAGTTTTGTGCTATTACCTTTTCTCAATAACTCCCGTAAGTGATTTCCTTATAATGCCCTTGGAAGAGAAGTACAGGCCGCTCTCTGCCGAAGGGGTGCAAGAGGCGGATAAAGCAGTTCTTCTTTTGGGAGGAAGGGAAAGCAATGTACTTCGGGGAAGCGAAATTTTACGGATCTGGCACTTGTCAGAGGGAGGGATAAAAGTCATTGTTTCCGGGACGGATCCTTTGATTGAAACAAGCGAGGAGGCGATGGCGGTAAGAAATTTTTTCGTGTTCCGGGGAATTGATCCGAAAGATATTATTGTTGAAGGAAAATCACGCAACACGAAAGAAAATGTGGCTAATGTCAAGAAAATTGTGGGAGAAAAGCCGTTTTTTCTTGTTACTTCCGCTTACCATATGGAAAGAGCTTTGCTGGAATTTCAAAGATTGGGAGCAAACCCTATACCGGCTCCAACCGACTTTAAAAGAAGATCGGCCTTTACTTACGGAGCGTTGGATTTCATCCCCGGAGCGCAAAATTTGAGAAATTCGGGTATTGCCCTCCATGAACATTTGGGGATAATATATTATCGGCTGGCGTTTCTCTTGGGAAACGGAAATAAATGAAAATAAAAGCAAAAGATAAATTTTTTATAGCACTGGCGGCATTTCTTCTTTTTCCGCTTGCCGTGTCTTTTGCCGCGGAAACGGGGGAAAGCTTTTTTATTGAGTCTCCTTACGACTACTGGGGCCGGGAAAAAATAGAAGCTGACCTTGTTCTTACTACTGACTATATCCATTTTTATATAGACAGCCGGTGGTGGGAAGATCTTGAAGGAAAGGAGCAGGAAAAGAATAAAGAAGTTGTGCGCCATCTTGGCGAGGAGTTCAAAAACAATATTTATCCTGGTGTCACGGAAAGCTTTGGAAGCATACCCAAGCATGACGTTGTCGGGGAAAAAGAAAAAGTATATGTTTTGTTCCATCCGATGAAAGACGGATCCGGAGGGTATTTTAGAACAGGGGATCAGTATTCTATTTACCAGTATTCACGCTCCAACGAAAAAAACATTCTTTATCTTAATGCCGATTTTATGGAGAGAGCCAATCTCCCCGGATATTTGGCACACGAGTTTATCCACCTGGTTACTTTTAATGAGAAAAATAAAGAGTTTGGAATCAGTGAAGAGATATGGCTCAATGAACTCAGAGCGGAAGTAATTATCACCATCTTAGGGTATGACGATCATTATGAAGGAAGCAACCTTATGTCAAGAGTGAACGGTTTTCTTCGTGATCCGGATTTTTCACTTACCGAGTGGACAGAACAAGCGGCTGATTACGGAGTGGCGAATGTTTTCGGGCAATATCTTCTCGATCACTACGGCAAAGAAATACTATCTGACTCTCTGCAGATGGGAATAGCGGGCATCCCAAGCCTGGATTACGCTCTGGAAAAAAACGGGTTTGATAAAACCTTTTCCCAGGTTTTTACAGAGTGGACACTGGCTGTTTATTTAAACGACTGTTCTTACGGAGAGTACTACTGCTTTAAAAACGAAAATTTAAAAAATATGAGGGTCAGGCCGGTTACCGTGAGAAGCGAAGGGCCGGTTTCCATTGAGTATAAAACAAAAAACTGGGCAGGCAACTGGCACCGGATTGAGGGAGGAGAAGGAGTTCTTTATCTTGAGTTTCAAGCTGAGGAAAGATTTGCCGTTCCTTACGTTCTTTGCCGGAAAGAGGGCGATTGCGATATTTACTTTTTTGATTTTGACGAAAAAAAGGAAGGAAGCGTCTTGGTGGAAGAGTTCGGAACAGAGTACCAGTCACTAACCATTCTTCCTTCTCTTCAGCAGAAATTTGCCGGATTTAACGGACCCGAGAGAACTTTCACTTTCAACTGGAGGGCGGAAATCGGAGAAAAAAAAGAGGAGATTAAAGAGGAGATAAGAGAAAGAGAGCTGGCGGAAATGCGTGATCTTTTGTTGACCATAAGAGAGAGACTGCTTCTTTTTTATGAGAGAGCGGGAAGAGTGCCTCCAACGGGAGTTGCCTCAAAAAAGATAGAAAGCAATCTTTACTACGGAATAACCGGCTCAAAAGAGGTTGAAACCCTACAAAAAGTTTTAAAGAAAGAAGGAACCCACATCTATCCTGAAGGGCTTGTGACGGGCAACTTTCTTGAGCTGACAAAAAAGGCGGTAATCCGCTTTCAGGAATATTACAAGGAAGAGATTCTTGTACCATTGGGCCTTTCGGAGGGAACGGGCTATGTGGGAGAGAGAACAAGAAGTTTTGTAAACAACCTTCTTAGGAAAACAAGATGAAGAACTTTATTAAGTTTCTTGTAGGATTTTTGGTAGGGGTCTCCCTTTTTTATTTTGTAGTGCAGGAAACGGGTATAGAGACCATCCTTAATGCGGCTCTTCTTTTCCGTGGGTGGAAAGGAATATCCATTCTTCTTCTTACTTTACTCATTGTCCTTGTCGGCGCTTATCGCTGGCAGGGAATTTTAAAATCGGAAGGAGAAAACATATCTCTGCTTACGGCAACCCGCTATCTTGTAAAGGGGTTTACCGTTGATTTTCTTACTCCCTTTTCTCTTTTTGGCGGAGAGGCGGTACGCATCTACTTTATGAGCAGAGAAGTGAGTCCTGTAAAGAGTGCTTTTTCTTGTATAACGGACAAGATAATGGATGCTACCACCCATTTCTTTTTTTTGGTTTTGGGTACTTTCCTTCTTGTCTTTTACGGAACTTCTCCTCACGAAGGGCTTCTTTTTTATGCCGGGGGAGTAATTGTCTTTATTTTTCTTGCCCTGATTCTTTTTTATATCCGCGTTTTGCGGAGGAAAAGTTTTCTGCACTGGATTTTCGGGCTTTTCAGGATATCAAAAAAGTATTTCCGAGATAACGAGAACGGGAAATCAATTATGGAAGTGGAAAAAAAGGTAATTCTTTTTTTTACTTCCCGGAAAAAAGAATTTGCGAAAGGAATGGCGCTTAGTTTTTTGCGCCATTTTCTTTTTCTCTTGAGAGTTTTTCTGATAGTTTTTTTCTTGGTAGGCAGTATTGATCCGGGCGTGGCAGCGGTTATTTACGGCCTTGCTATTCTTTCTATGCTTCTCCCGATACCGGCCGCTTTGGGGGGAATGGAAATTATACTTGGGCTTGGATTTACGGCGCTGGGTTTTGGGTTTTTCCCCGGAGTATCGGCGGCTATCGCTCTTAGGGGAGCTGACCTGGTTGTCTGCCTCTTGGGAGTAATTTTATTTATTAATTTTTCTTTTATTTCTTTTTTCCAAAAGCTAAATTTGCTTTCCAAGAAATAGAAGGTACCTAGTATAGGTGTGGGGGATTTGACAAAAAATTATTTTCTGCTATCATAGGGGCAGTGAGTACTTGGAACCGTTGCTCCAATTCGGCAGAAAACCTCACTCGAGCGAGGTTTTTTGCTTTCACTGCCAAATGTTTACGGGATCAAACCCGTTTTTTATTTGACAAAAAATAAATTTTTATTACCATAAAGCTACTATGAGTCTTACTAACCAAAAGACCAAGAAAGAGAAAAAAGGTCTCTTGCGGGGAAGAGGTTAGTTTCGTATTCATAGTAAAACGCACAATCTCTTTCCCCAAAGAGATTTTTTTATTCCAAGCTCTTTTTCTTGGGGGAAGAAAAGTGTTTTTGCCGCAGGCTCTTTAACATAATTAAAAGAAAGGAGGCCAAAAAATGTGGGAACCCGGATGCTATGTAGATGCCGTGATTCCAACTAAAAAAGACGGACAGATTGACCAAGAAGGACTCCGCAAAAATCTTTACTTTTGGTTATTACAAGGAAAAGTGCAGGGAGTGCTTATTAAAAGCAGTAGAGGAAGGGAGTTTGAAAAGGAAAAGCTGGCGATAGAAGAGTGTTCTGGGTACGCGGGAAGGGAAACTTCCGTTGTAGCCGGGGTAAGCTTTCTATCATCAAGAGATGCGTCGGAAAAGGCACAAAGGTTGCAGAAGGCGGGGTGTGATGGCGTTGCTTTGTACGAAAGGTTATCTTTAAAGAGAGTTATTTACCGTAATACCTACAGGTATTATGAAGAAATTGCGAGAAGCGCACCTTTGCTGAAAGTTATTATCTGTAATTCCGAGAGAGAAAACGGATCTCCTCTGTCTCCCGGGGAGCTGAAAGCACTTGAGTGGAGGATTCCCAATATCTGCGGGGTGATTTCCAAAGCTCGGGAGGCGATTGAGATAGAAAAATTATGCCGCCCGGATTTTACCGTTTTTTTGGGAAACGACAGGGATGTTTTTCAGATTTCCGGTCCCCAGAAAAAGAAAGGAGTTTTTTCTCTTTTGGGAAATATTTTCCCCGGAGTGATGCAAAACGCAATAAGCCAAGCCACAGAAAAAGACACCTCCGAAACAGTAAAAATAAGGGAAACACTGGAACCACTTTTAAAGATTTTACAACCCGGCTCTGCAAGAAGGGATATCCAAATTATAATGAGTGTTCTGGGAATGCCCGCCCCTTCAACTTTCGTGGAAAAATCGGAGATATGGAAAATAAGAGAAGCGCTTTTAAAAATCATGAAAAGAGAGGAAGCAGGGTGGTTATTTGAACCTGTGGAAAATTTCTACAAGGTGGATGTAGAAAAGAAAATAAGGGATGACAACGCTTGGAAAGAGTTTGTCGGCAAAAATACAAAGACTGCGCTTTAAGCGCAGTTTTTCTTTGAATTTTTATTTCCACCTTATAATATACTCGTCGTAGGGATCCCCCTTGTACACGCACTTTATTTCTTCAACGGTAACGTTTTTTTCTCCTAAGATAAGGTTTGCTGCGGCAAAAAAGTATCCTCTGTGCTGGATACATAAAAGAGGATGAGTTTTATACCCTTTTTTTATTATCGTTCCGTATTTTTCCTTTTCGTTAAATTCACCGGCCTGAAGCGACCCGAAGTCGTAATAGCTTGACCAGTATTTTGGAATTATTTTTAAGGCCGTCTTTAAAGAGACAAGATAACGCAGAACGCTTCTTGTGAGAAAAGAAGTTTTAAAAGCAAACTTTCCTAACTCAAAAACGTCTTCTTCGGTCCAGTTGAATATCTCTTTGGCGACCGGAACACAAAGGGAGTTAACACCCTCGTTTACCCACTCGGTGGGTTTTATTTCATCAAACTTAACCGGTGCGCCCAATTGTGCCATTTTATTTTCCAGCCTTTTTATTCCTTCTTCCCCTTCTTTCTGCCGGATAAAGTTTGCTCTTGTACGAAAGGCTTCTCCTCTTACCTTTCCCTTGAATTTTTTAAGTTCATCGGCGATTTCTTGCAGTGATTTTTTTTCCATAGTTTTATGTTAAACTTTTTGCAGTTTTAAAGAATTGACCTTATTGGTAGCAAATCCGAGTATAACATCGGGATTGGCAAAAAACAAGCATTCCGGATTACCAGCGGGGTTGACCCCGTAATACAACATTTAGAATACTTCGTATTGGCTCTTAAAAGAAAGAAGCACGAGAAAGAAATACCAAAAAACTAGCCATTCCGGTTTCGTATTGCAAATGCCTAAATGTTGATATACGGGGTTGACACCCTGCTTCCCTTTGTTTAGAATAAGAGCGGGTCGGAAGGCAAGTACTCACAGAATTGGAGTTAACGCTTCCGGCCCTTTTATATGAACAGTAAAGATTTTTTGGAAAAAATAAAGCGTGATTTTTCCCTCAAGGCGCACAACACCATGCGCTTGGAGTCCGTCGCCCGTTATTTCTTAAAAGCGGAAAGCGAGAAAGAAGTGGCAAATGGAGTGGCGTACGCACGTGATAAAAAACTTCCCTTTCTTGTTATCGGAAGAGGGAGTAATATTATTCTGCCCCCGGTTTACAGCGGAATGATTATTTTAATGGCGATAGACACGTTTAAAGTAACAGAAGAAGACGGTAAGGTGGTCTTGTACTCTTTGGCAGGGGCTTATCTTCCCGAAGTAGCTCGAAAAGTGACCGAGAAGAAAGGAAAAGGAATGGAGTGGGCGGGAGGAGTGCCGGGAACAGTCGGGGGAGCGGTAAGAGGAAATGCAGGAGCGTTTGACAGCTCGACATCGGACTATCTAAAAGAGGTAAAGGCCCTTGATACGGAAACGTTGGAAGAAAAAACTTTTTCAAAAGAAGAGTGCCTCTTTGGATACAGAAACAGTATTTTTAAAAAAGAGGGGAAGCATATCATTTTGAGCGCAAAGATGGAGTTTCCCAAAAAAAACAAAGAAGACGGGAAGTTTCAGGAGTACCTTGATTACCGGAAAAAAAGACATCCCAGTCTCCCGTCTGCCGGAAGTTTTTTTAAAAATCCCGAAGTGGGAGAGGAGTTTTACGCCAATTATCCGGAAGCGGAAAAATTTCGGGAACTTGGATTTGTTCCGGCTGCTTTCCTTATTGAAAAGTGCGGCCTGAAAGGGGAAAAAATAGGAGGAGCGGAAATATCCGAAAAACACGCTGTTTTTTTGGTTAATTCCGGAGAAGCAACCAAAAAAGATGTGGAAAGGCTTTCTTCTCTCGTGAAAAAACGGATAAAAGAAAAGTTTGGCATTGATATAGAAGAAGAGGTGGAAGTGATTGGGGGATGACTTGGGATTTGATTGCTGCCTAGTATCTGCTAAAATTAAGAGACTTTAATAATTTAAAACAAAAACATGGAAGTTATCATCAAAACCAAAAACATAGAGCTTACTTCTCATTTAAGGGATTACGCCGAAAGGAAGCTCCGTTCCGCTTGCCGTTTCATTCCCTCCCTTTTGCAAAAGGAAATTGAAGACCAACAACAGGTAGGAAAAGAAGTGGACAGAGTTGTCTTAGAGGTGGAAATTGAAAAGGTTACCGGAGAAGGAAAGGGGAGAATATTCCGCACCGAAGCACAGATGCTTCTCCCCGGGAGAGTAATTAAAGGAGAGGACGTGGCAGAAACGGTAAAAGCGTCTGTAGACGAAGTGAAATACGAGCTAGAACGCCAGATAAAAGAATACAAAGGGAAAATCGAGACTGCAAGAAAAAAGGAAGGAAGAAAAGCAAAGAGAAAGAGAGGATAGAATGACTTATGACTTATACCGTATACAGCTTTGCTGTTATACCGGGGTCAATTGTTTTTTATTATGTCTTTTTTTAAGAAAATTTTCGGAGATCCGAATGAAAAATATTTAAAGTCCCTAGAGCCTCTTGTTTCTCGCATTAACGAGCTTGAGAAAGGTTTGGAGGGTTTATCTGAAAAAGAGGTAAGAGAAAAGTCGGAAAATCTCCAAAAGAGGGCGGAAAAAGAACCGCCGGAAGATCTTCTTCCGGAGGCTTACTCTTTGGTGCGTGAAGCGGGGAAAAGAACTCTTGGGCAAAGGCATTACGACGTTCAGCTTATGGGTGGAATATCTCTTCATCAAGGGAAGGTTTCTGAGATGAAAACGGGAGAAGGAAAGACTCTTGCCGCCACCCTTCCGGCTTATCTGAACGCGCTTTCCAAAAAGGGGGTGCATATTGTTACGGTAAACGACTATTTGGCAAGAAGGGATACTGTCTGGATGGGGCAGATATACTACTTTTTGGGGCTATCGGTGGGTTGTATAAACGACAGGCAGTCTTTTATTTACGACCCGGAATACAAATCGGGCGAAGAAAAAAAAGACGAAGCAAGGGATGCTCTGGGGTCTTTTTATGTAGAGGAGGACTTTTTGCGCCCGTGTAAAAGAAAAGAAGCGTACGAAGCGGATATTACTTACGGGACAAACAACCAGTTTGGATTTGACTATCTGCGCGATAATATGGCGCTCAGCCTGAAAGAGCAGGTCCAGAGAGGTTTTCATTACGCGATTATTGACGAAGTTGACTCCATACTAATTGATGAGGCACGGACTCCTCTTATTATCTCTGTCCCGGAGGAGGGTGAAGAGTTTGAGAACAAGAAAGCTTTGTATAAGGAATTTGCCTCTCGCATTGTACCTGGGTTACAAGCGGGAATTGATTATGAAGTTCACGAAAGAGAAAAGACAGTCACTCTTACCGAAGAGGGAGTGGATAAGGTGGAAAAGATGCTTGGGGTGGAAAATATCTATGATGAAAAAGGGGAGAACTCGGTGCATTATCTGCAGCAGGCGCTTCTTGTCCGGGCAAAGCACCCACAAACAAACAAACCGCTTTATGAAAAAGACGTCAACTACGTGGTGAAAAACGGAGAGGTGATTATTGTAGACGACTTTACGGGGCGCCTGATGCCCGGAAGAAGGTGGTCCGGAGGACTTCACCAGGCAATAGAGGCGAAAGAAGGGGTGGAGATAAAGCCCGAGTCGAGCACTATGGCCACGGTAACTTTCCAAAACCTCTTCCGAATGTACGAAAAGATATCCGGAATGACTGGAACGGCCGTAACATCTGCAGAAGAACTTTTTAAGGTGTACGGAATGGAGGTGGCGGTAATCCCTACCAACAAACCTCTTGTCAGAAAATCTCTTCCGGATCTTGTTTACAAAACCCAAAGAGCGAAGTTTGAGGCGGTAGTAAAAGAGGTTAAAGAAAGAAACCAAAAAGGACAACCGGTTTTGGTGGGAACCGTTTCTATTGAAAAAAACGAAATAGTTTCCCAAATGCTAAAGCGCGTCGGTGTGCCTCACGAGCTTTTAAACGCTAAAAACCACGAAAAAGAGGCAGAGATTATCGCCCAAGCAGGGAAAAAGGGAGCGGTAACTGTAGCTACTAACATGGCAGGAAGGGGGGTGGACATTATTTTAGGAGGAAATCCACCAGATAAAAAAGAAGCAAAAGAAGTTCGCAAGCTGGGCGGGCTTTTTGTTCTCGGTACCGAAAGACACGAGGCTCGGAGAATTGACGACCAACTCAGAGGAAGATGCGGAAGACAGGGAGATCCCGGAGAGAGCCAGTTTTTCATTTCTCTGGAGGATGATTTGATGAGAATTTTCGGAGCGGAAAAAATACAAGGACTTATGGAGCGATTCAATCTTCCCGAGGAAGCGCCCATTGATGTGAAGTATGTTTCCGGAATTATAGAGTCGGCTCAAAAAAGAGTAGAGGGACACCACTTTGATGCGCGGAAGCATGTTCTCCAGTACGACGAAGTCCTTTTTAAACACCGCTCCAAATTTTACAACTTGCGCAATGAAATTTTAAGAAGAGCGGAAGTAGAAGACAGAATGTCCGAAGAAAGCTTGCGCGCCTATATTATCCAGCTTTTGGAAAAACATGGAAAAGGCAAGGAAGATTATTTGAAAAAAGAAGAAGAGATGCTCGGACAAGCAGAAGATAGGGAAGCGGCAGAAAAAGAATTACGCAATTTGGAAAAATTTGTCACCTTAAGGACAATGGATTTTCTTTGGAAAGACCACTTAACGATGATGGATGAGCTCAGAGAATCGGTGCGTCTCCGGGCGTACGGGCAGAAAGACCCTCTCACAGAGTACAAAAGAGAAGGGCACCAGGCTTTCCGCAATCTTATGGAAAACATTGAGTTTGAGATTGCCGAGAGAGTTGTTAAAATAAGGACGGTAAAAAAAAGACCGACCGGCCAGAGAATAGTGATAAGAAGAAATGTGCCGCAAAGCGAGAAGGGCTCTCGAATAAAAAAGGTAGGAAGAAACAACCCTTGTCCTTGCGGGAGCGGAAAAAAGTACAAGAAGTGTTGTGGCAAGGAGGGAAATTTGACTTAGAAATTATTTAGTGGTATCATATTGCTCGGGAGGGGTCAAGTTTTACCGAACTTGCGCCCTCTTTTTTTAAGTAAAAATTGACAGGAAAAATAAAAAGTGACATACTCTTTTGTATGAAAACAAAGAATTGGACAATCCTCTTGCTTTTCTTTTTGGCGGTTACTTCTTTTTTTGTAACTTTCCCTTCTTTTTTTAATCAAGGAGCGGATTTTATTAATAAGAGAACCGCTTTTACTCTTCCGGAGATGAGGGAGCGTGATTTTATGCTTGGTCTTGATTTGCAAGGCGGAGCATATCTTCTTTATGAAGCGGACCTTACCGGCGTTCCTTCCGGAGAGAGAGATGAAAGAATGAGAGGGCTTCGAGATCTTATCGAAAGAAGAATTGATCTTTACGGAGTGGCTGAACCGTCCGTACAAGTGGTAGGAGAAAGGCTGGCAGTAGAGATTGCCGGAGCTCATGATTTGGATGAAGCGATAAATATTATAGGAGAGACCCCGTTCCTTGACTTCCGAGAGATTTCTCCGGAAATTGAAAAAAAGCAAGAAGAAAAATGGGAAGAGATTGCGGAGTATTTGGATAAACCGTTAGAAGAAATAACTCTTGAAGACTTAACAAAACTTGAAGAAGCGGAGGTGGAAAATTGGGAGATTGTACTGGAAGATCCTTACAAAAAAACCGATCTGACAGGAAGACATTTGGAAAACGCAAGAGTGGTAATGCATCCGGTAACCCAGGAGCCCGTTATCTCTCTTGTTTTCAGCGAGGAAGGAGCGGAGATTTTTGAGGAAATTACGGAAAGAAATATAGGGGAACCGCTGGCCACTTTTCTTGACGGAGAGCTTCTTCAGGAGGCGATTGTGCAAGAAAAAATATCCGGAGGAGAAGCACAAATTACAGGAGTTTTTTCCGTAGAAGAGGCATACAACATTGCCAGGGACCTTCGGATAGGAGCCCTTCCCGTTCCCATTGAACTTGTTTCCCAGCAAAGTATCGGACCGGCTTTAGGTGAAGACTCTTTGAAAGTTTCGGTAGAAGCGGGAATTTTCGGATTTCTTTTGGTGGCTCTCTTTATGATTTTTGTTTACCGCTTGCCTGGGTTTGTTTCTGTGCTATCTCTTTCCATTTATATTTTATTTGTTGTTTTTCTTTTCAAAATAATACCGGTAACTCTTACTCTCTCGGGTATTGCCGGATTTGTTCTTTCCGTGGGAATGGCTATTGACGCGAATATTCTCATTCTTTCCCGTACAAGAGAAGAGTTAAAGGAGGGCCGCAATTTGGAAAATAGCGTTGAAGAAGGATACAAGAGAGCATGGCCGTCTATAAGGGACGGTAATTTGACCACGTTAATGGTGGCTATTATCCTCTTTTTTATAACCACCAGTTTTGTGCGCGGGTTTGCCGTTACTTTGATTTTGGGTATTCTGGTAAGCATTTTTTGCGCTATGGTGATTACTAAAGCGCTTTTGGACTTTTTCGCGGAAAATAAAATTTCAAAAATAAAAGCCCTTTGGCACTAAAGAAACGGTACTATGAATCTTCAGTTTACAAAATATAGAAAAATATACTACGGATTTTCTTCTTTTCTTCTGTTTGTCTCTTTGTGTGCTCTTTTTTTCTGGGGCGTTGTGCCGGGAATTGATTTTGCCGGGGGAAGCGTTTTGGAAGTTGAGTATCCGGAAGAAAGGCCTTCTATTGAGGAAATAACAAAAGCGCTTGAAGAAATCAATCTTCGGGAAGTTAATGTGCAACCGCTTGAAGAAAAAGGGGTTTTGATAAGGACAGAGGCGACAGGCGAAGAGGTTCACGGAGCGATAATGGGAGTTCTGGAAGGGGCCGAAAAAAAACACTTTGAATCCATCGGCCCTGCGGTAGGTGAAGAGTTGAAAAACATGTCTCTTGTTGCCATTTTGATTGCTTCTGTTCTTGTTGTTTTATACATCGCGATAAGTTTTCGCGAGGAAAAAGGCACGGTTAGCTCTGCCAAGTACGGAGTGGTGGCGGCAGGAGTAGCCTTTTTCCACGACGTTCTTATTGTTTTGGGAATATTTTCTTTTCTCGGATATTTTTACGGTGCTCAAGTAACCATACCGGTGGCAGTAGCTCTTCTTACTACTCTGGGTTACTCGCTAAATGACACGGTAGTGGTTTTTGACAGGATACGAGAAAACCTGAAAAAAGAAGAAAGACTCGGCCAAAGCCTAGAAACCACGGTAAACAGCAGCCTAAATCAAACACTCGGAAGATCTCTTTCAACCTCCCTTACCACTCTTTTTGTTCTTTTCCCCTTACTGTTTTTTGCGGGAGCGGCGCTTTATTATTTCGTTCTTGCCCTTATACTGGGAATCGTGCTTGGGACATACTCTTCTATTTTTCTTGCCGGACCGCTTTTCCTGGATTGGAACAGTTTGACGAAGAAACAGAAATAAAGTATAAATTAATAAGCGGGCACTATTATTCAACATCAACACCAGTTCAAAAATATGTTTGAATACCAAAAAATTTGTAAAGATCTTATAAGCTCTCTTCAAGAAAGGACAAGAGATATTGTCTCTCGGCGATTCGGAATTTTTCAGGAAGAAAGGGAGACTCTTGAGTCTATAGGGGAAGGGTACGGCATTACAAGAGAGAGGGTTCGCCAGATTGAGAAAGAGGGGGTAAGGCAAGCCAAGAAAAAAGCCGGCAATTTTAAAGATGTTTTTTCCTTTTTTGGCAAAGAGCTTGAATTGTGCGGGGGAATTAAGCGAGAAAATTCGCTAGTAAAATGCCTCAGCCGGAAAAAGGAAGATAAAAACTACGTTGTTTTTCTTTTAAATATAAGTGATAAATTTGCCCGTGTTCCGGAAAACAAGGAGATGCACGCTGTATGGACCAGTGATAGAAAAAAAGTACAAGAGGCGAAAAAGGTGATTGAAAAAGCGGTAGAGATGTTGAAAAAGAAAAAAAAGCTCCTTACTATTGATGAATTGGGAGATTATTTGAATATTAAAAAAGAAGCGCTCGTTTCTTACCTGGAAGCTTCAAAGCAGGTGGTAAAAAACAGTGACGGCTACTACGGGCTATCCGACTGGCCGGAGATAAATCCTAGGGGGATAAAAGATAAAGCTTACCTTGTTTTAAAGAAAGCGGGGAAGCCCCTTCACTTTCGCCAAGTAGCTTCTCTTTTGGGCGAGAAAGCAAACCCTCAGACTACTCACAACGAACTTATAAAAGACTCTCGCTTTGTGCTTGTAGGAAGAGGAGTTTACGCCCTTTCCGAGTGGGGCTACTTTAAAGGAGAGGTAAAGGAAGTTATTCGCCAGGTACTTACGGAAAAAGGAGCCTTAAGGAAAGATGATATTATTGCTTACGTTGCAAAACAGAGAATCGTCAAAAAGAACACGATAATTCAAAACCTGAGCAATAAAAAGAATTTTATAAGAACTCCCGATGGGAAATATACCGTCGCTTAGCGAAATATTCCAAAAACAGTTTGAGCTGGCAGAAGGAGTAGGGCCTGTTTTACTCTCTCTTTGGGAAGTCTTTTGGGCATGGGGATGGATTGTTCTCCCTTTTCTTTTATGGCCGGTGGTAGCCGACCAGTGGCTTTTCTGGAGAAACAATTTGTGGGATGACAGAGAAAACCCGAAAACAATACTGGAGGTGCGTACGCCGGGAGAAGTGGTTAAGCCGATAAGGGCCATGGAAGTTGTTCTCTCGGGCATGTGGCAAGTTTACGGTCCGCCAAACTGGTTTGAAAAGTGGTGGAAGGGACAGTATGATATCGGTTTTACACTGGAAGTTGCCGCTATAGACGGTGTTCCTCACTTCCTTCTCCGTATTCCAAAAAAACAGAGAGTAATGTTTGAGCAACATATTTTCGCTCAGTATCCGGAGGCGGAAATATCCGAAGTTGAAGACTACACTAAAAAAGTTCCCCAGAACATTCCCAATGAAAGGTGGGACGCTTGGGGAACCGACTACACGCCTCTTAAGTCAGACTGCTATCCTTTAAAAACATACCGTGATTTTGAAACGGAAAGAGAGGCTATTGAAGAAAAAAGAATTGACCCTATGGCTTCCTTAATAGAGGGGCTTAGCAGATTAGAAGAAGGAGAGCAGATGTGGATACAGATAAAGGCCACTCCTCTCACTAACCAGGAGTCCGGCTTTGTTGACAAGGCTAACGAGGAGTATGAAAAACTGGTAGGAAGGAAAAAGAAACCCCCGGCTCCTTCTTTGATCTCCCAGATACTGTCCACCTTGACCGGTTACCCTAAAAAAGAAGAAGAAAAAGGAGAAGAAGCACCCTATCCGGAAATGAAACTTACTCCCGGGGAAAAGGAGATAGTTTCCGCCATAGAAAGGAAAAAATCAAAGCATCTTTTTAAGTGCCACCTTCGCTATATTTATGTCGCCCGGAGGGACAAGTTTTCTTCAGGAAGATTTAAAATACCGATGAGCTACTTTACTCAATTTAATAATCCGGGAAAGGGGGAAATAATTCCTCTTGGCGCCACTATTACCAAAGTGAAGCAAAACTGGTACGACTGGTTCTGGATGCTTGATAAGCGTCTTTACCTTAAAAAAAGAAAAATGTTCCGCGCCTACACAAGAAGAGTAAATACTTCCTTTCCTCTTAGCGGAAAAGGCGAGACGTTTATGTTAAGCAACGAGGAGTTGGCCACTCTGTATCATTTTCCAT
>PUMQ01000013.1 GCA_003551435.1 Candidatus Nealsoniibacteriota bacterium | reverse complement strand
CGCCGGGTAGCTAAGTTGGGAAGGGATAAGCGCTGAAAGCATCTAAGCGCGAAGCCTACTCCAAGATTAGGACTCGTAGACCCCTCGAAGATGACGAGGTTGATAGGCTGCAGGTGTAAGCGTCGTAAGGCGTTGAGCCAAGCAGTACTAATCGGTCGTGCGTTTTGGCTAGTATTTAGTGGTTACTATATTTTAACGACAAAACTTGAAATTTTTGTAAGGCGACTATGCTGAGAGTGCTCCACCTGTTTCTCCCATACCAGAGCAGAGCTCGGTACGGGACTTCGCATTCCGAAAGAAGGGGTACAAAAGTGGGGACTATACTGCCGTTGTCCCACCCGTTCCCATTCCGAACACGGAAGTGAAATACGGCAAGGCCGATGGTAGTCCGCAAGGGCGAGAGTAGGTAGTCCCCACTTTTGTACCTAAAAAAACAGAAGCATACCCCGTACCGAACGAGCGAAGTGAGTTCTGGTTCGGGGTGAAATCTCTCAAGGCCGATGGTAGTCCGCAAGGGCGAGAGTAGGTAGTCGCCTTATAAAGATTTTAAGTTCAAATTTTACTGTGAAGTTAAGTTTATTAGGACAGAGTGAGGGGTAATTCCCCTCATTTTTATTCTTAAAAAACGTGGACAAAAATTTCAACATTTGATATAAAGAGAATATGCGCAGAAAACAACACTTTTTTATTTGGCTTTTTATTCTCCTTGTCGTGTTTCTCTTTGCTAACTTGTTTACACCTCTTTCATCCAGAATAGAAAGCTCTGTTTTTTCTTTTCTTTCTCCTATCCAAAAAGTAATGGTGAATGCTTCTAACGGCCTATTAAAAAATATGGAGATTTTGCAAAATGTAAAGGAAATCAGGGAGGAAGTTGAGTATTTAAGAAAAGAAAACAGAAAGCTTTCTGCCCGCTTAGCGGAGCTTGACGGAATAAAAGAAGAGAACAGAGCACTAAGAGAAGCGCTTAATATTGATTTTGAAGACGAAATAAATCTTGTATTTAGCGAGGTTGTCGGGAGGGATTTTTCCAATTACCGGGTTATTATCCGCCACAAGGGAAAAGCGGAAGAGGGGAGCGCTGTTTTAACTCCGGAAGGAGTTTTTGCGGGAGTGGTTTTGGAGTCCTACGAAAATTTTTCAAAAATAGAGTTGGCTATAAAGCCGGAGAATTCTTTTAAAGTAAAAATCCAAGGAGAAGACAGTCCGGTCGGCACAACAAAAGGAACGGGGGAAAACACTCTTTTGCTTGACCTTTTGCCGAAAGACAAAGAAATTAAGCGGGGAGATAACATAGTTACTTTACCGCAAAGGGAAAAAATACCGGGGAATCTCTTTGTAGGAAGAGTGCTGGAGGTGCACAAAAGCGACGTAGAAGCATTTTTTACGGCAGATATCTGGCAGGGAATTAATTACCGTTATCTAGATTACTTATTTATTGTTGAAAAATGAATTTTAGCGGATATTCGTCAATACCAAGACTATTTATAGCTTTTCTTTTTATTGTTTTCCTTGTTCTGGTTCAAACAAGCTTCCCTTTTTTTGTGGTACCTCCCTATATTTTTTTAATTTTGTTCGTAATTCTTTATAACGCTTTAGAGAAAGAAGAAAGCAAAGAAGGGCTTTTTTTGGCCGTATTTGCCGGATTCTGGTTTGATGTCTTTACAGAAAGTGTTATGGGAGGATATATGCTTCTTTTTCTCGTCCTAGCTTTTTTATTTAAAATAGCACTTAAAAGATATGTCAAAGTTCCCTCTTTTTCATAAGAGAAAACACCGTGTTAAAGAAATTGAGCCTCATGAGGTTTTCATGGACAATTTGGCTCAGAGGAAAGAGAAAGAGTTCGGCGGTTCCCAAAAACGTCTAGAAATATCACTTTCCCCCGGAATACTCCGTGCTTTCTCTTTTTTTGTTTTATTTGCTTTCTTTATCCTTTTGGGAAGGAGCGTGGAGCTTCAGTTTATTCAGGCCGAAAGATATGCTGCTCTTGCTCGCCACAATATTTTGTCCATATCTACCACCCAGCTTCTTCGGGGCATCGTTTACGACCGTAATTATAATCAGCTTGTTTACAACTCTCCTTCTTACGAGCTGCGCTTTAAAAATGGTAAAAAAGACTCTTTAAATACAAAAGTTATTGGGGAGGTGGCGGAGATTATAGGGTTTGATAAAAAGGAACTGGAAAAAAGGCTGGCTGAGAGCGGCTCGACGGAAGTAGTCGTAAAAAGAGGGCTGGAACATGGGGAATTGGTGAAATTTAAAGCACGTGAAGGCGATTTTCCCGGGTTTTTTCTCTCAAGCGCGGTAGGAAGAGAGTACCGTAGTGGTGAAGCTTTCTCGCACATATTAGGCTATGTTGGGAAAATAGACAGAGAAACTCTCAGAGAAAGGCCTGAAAAATATACCATTCACGACTATGTGGGAAAGGCGGGCATTGAAAGGTTTTACGAAGATTATTTAACCAGAGTGGGAGAGAGGATAAAAGTTGAAAGAGACGCGGCCGGGAATATCAGGGTAGAAGAAATAATAGAGGAAAGCCAGGATGGAAAGAATCTGGTGCTGACTGTTGATGCGGAGTTGCAAGAAACGGTTTTTGAAAAAACAAAAGAAAAATTAAAAGAAACGGGATCTAGAAAGGCGGCCGTAGTTGCTATCAATCCTCAAACAGGAGAAGTCTTGTCCATGGTCAGTCTTCCCAGTTTTGATAATAATCTTTTCAAAGTGGGAACCGAACAAAAGGTTTTTGAGGACCTTTTTCAAAACAGGGACGGGGTATTTTTAAACAGAGTAACTTCCGCTGCCTATCCTACGGGTTCGGTGATTAAACCCCTTTTAGCAATAGCTGCGCTGGAAGAAGGGATTATAACGCCCGAAAAGCAAATTTACAGCCCAGGGTATATTACCGTTCCTAATCCCTGGAATCCGGCTCAACCGACTATTTTCCGCGATTTTCAAGCTCACGGATGGAGAAATATGAGAGAGGCGATAGCTGTTTCCAGTAACGTTTATTTTTATGCCGTGGGAGGAGGATATGAAGATCAAGAAGGATTGGGTGCAAGAAGAATAAAAGAATACCTGTCGCTTTTCGGATGGGGGGAGAAAACAAGTATTGATATTTCCGGAGAAAAAGAGGGTTTTGTGCCTACGCCCGAGTGGAAGGCGGACGCTTTGGGAGACATTTGGAGACAAGGGGATACTTACAATTTGTCAATCGGACAAGGCCACCTTTCGGTAACGCCTCTGCAGGTCGCAAACTCTTTGTCTGTAATTGCCAACGGAGGAAAGCTTTTCAACCCCTATATCGTAAAAGAAATTATCGATGATGAGGGCAAGGCACTGTCCGTAAGAGAACCGGAAGTGATAAGAGAGGGATTTTTGTCTTCGGAAAATTTAAGAGTAGCTAAAGAGGGCATGGGCTTGGCAACGAGAATCGGTACGTCGGCATCTTTGCAAGCGCTTCCCGTTTCGTCCGGAGCGAAAACCGGAACAGCGCAAACATCAAAGCCCGGGATTAACCACAGCTGGGTAACGGTATTTGCTCCTTACGACGATCCGGAAATATTAGTTACCGTAATTATTGAAGATGTAAAGGGAGTAACTCCGGTAGCCACTCACTTGGCACGCGACATATTATTAGAATATTTTAAAACAGAGTAAATTTATGGAAAAATGTTTTACAAAAGAAGGGCTAAAAAAACTCAAGGAAGAGTTGGCATATCTTGAAAAAGAAAAAAGAAAAGAAGTGGCGGAGAAACTTAAGCACGCCGCCTCGTTTGGAGATCTTAGCGAAAACTCCGCTTACGATGAGGCCAAAAACGAACAAAACCTCCTGGAAATACGCATTGCCAAGTTAAGAAAGACAATAAAGGAAGCAAAAGTAATAGAAAATGGGAGCAACGGGGAGTTTGTGCAGTTGGGTTCGCGCTTGAAGGTGGAAGTTGACGGAGAAAAAAAGGAGTTTGAGATTGCAGAAAGTACCAGCGCCGATCCGCTTGAAGGGAAAATTTCCTGTGAGTCACCTATGGGGAAGGCGTTTCTTGGGAAAAAGGAGGGCGATGTTTGTATCGTTGTCACTCCCTCCGGAGAGAAAAAATTTAGAATTCTAAAAATTGTTTGATTTTTTGCAATAATTCGGTACAATAAAACTCATTCCCGAATAAAATATCTAAAAATGAGTGCTAAAAAGAAAATACGCGAAAATAGGATTAAGAAAATATCAACGCTAGAAAGTGCGGGGTATTCCGCCTATCCTTCCAAGACAAAGAGAACTCATACAATCAAAGAGGCTCTCTCTAGCTTTAAATTGCTGGAAAAAAAGAAAGAAGAGGTTATTCTTGTTGGGAGAATTAGGGCCGAGAGAAGACACGGAAAATTAACTTTTCTTACCTTGGAAGACGGAACAGAGAACATCCAAGTTTTTATTTCAGAAGAGACAGTCGGTAAAGAAGGGTACCGGTTTTTTACCGGCAATTTTGACGTAGGAGATTTTGCGGAAGTAAAGGGGTTTCTTTTTCATACGAAACGGGGTGAAAAAACAGTTAGGGCTCTTGATTACAAAATGCTGGCAAAAAGCATTTTGCCGCTTCCGGAAAAATGGCATGGTCTAAAAGATGAAGAAGAGCGGTTTCGGAAAAGGTATTTGGATATTATGTTTAATCCGGAGGTAAAAGAGATGATAAAAAAGAAGGCTCTTTTTTGGAACTCGGTACGTGAATTTTTGGTTAAAGAAGGATTTTGGGAGGTTGAAACGCCCGCCTTGGAAACTGTTGCCGGCGGAGCGGATGCCAAGCCTTTTAAAAGCTATTACAATGCTTTGGGCATTGATGTTTACTTGCGCATTTCAACCGGAGAGTTGTGGCAAAAAAAACTGATGGTAGCAGGGTTTGAAAAAACTTTTGAAATAGGAAGGCAGTTTAGAAACGAGGGAATAAGCTACGAACATCTTCAGGACTATACCCAGATGGAGTTTTACTGGGCGTACGCCGACTATAAGAAGGGGATGAAGCTTGTAGAAAGGCTGTATAAGCATATTGCGCGGAAGACTTTCGGAACTTTAAAATTTCGCATTCGAGGATTTGAAGTTGATTTGTCAAAGAAATGGGAAAGGTACGATTACTGGGAGGTAATAAAAAAGCACACCGGCGTGGACATAAATGAATTAAATTTAGCGGGAATAAAAAAAGAATTGGATAAATTGGGCATTAAGTATGAAAAAAGAGGCCTTAGTAAGGGCCGGGCAACCGATTACTTGTGGAAATACTGTCGAAAGAAACTAAAAGGACCGGGGTTTTTAATAAATGTCCCCGCGGAGGTTTCTCCTTTGGCAAAAAGAAACATCAAAAATCCGGAAATTGCCGAAAGGTTTCAGGTTATTCTGGCGGGTTCCGAGGTGGGGAATGGATATAGTGAGCTTAACAACCCGTTAGAGCAAGCGGAAAGATTTAAAGAACAACAAGAGTTGAGAGATAAAGGAGATGAAGAGGCGCAGATGTACGATCATGATTTTGTGGAAGCACTTGAATACGGAATGCCTCCTACTTGCGGGTTTGGTTTATCAGAAAGGCTTTTTAGCTTCTTAATAGATAAGCCGGCAAGAGAGTGCCAAACATTTCCACTAGTAAGACCGAAGAAAAAATAACCTTACAAATTCAACATGGATCGCCAAAAAGCACTAACTTTAATTAAAGAACACGTAAAAAACGAAAACAGCATTAAACATATGCTCGCCGTGGAAGCGGTTATGCGTGCTTTGGCAAGAAGATTTGGCGAGAATGAAGATTTGTGGGGAATCGCAGGGTTGGTGCACGATATTGACATGGAGATTGTAGATTACAGAGAAAAGCCGGAAAAACACGGCAAAAAGGGAGCGGAAATTTTAAGAGAGCACGGAGCGCCAGAGGAAGTTGTTGATGCTGCTTTGGCACACAACGACAAAACCGGAAAAAAAAGGGAAGCACTTCTGGAAAAAGCGATATTTTGCACCGATCCTTTGACCGGACTTATTGTCGCTTCCGTTCTTGTTTTGCCGGAAAAAAAGCTGGATAATTTAACCTCCGATTCGGTAGTAAAAAGGTTTAAAGAAAAGGCCTTTGCCAGAGGTGCAGACAGAGAAATAATTTCCGCCTGCAAAGAGATAGGTCTTGAACTTGAAGAATTTGTTGCAATAGGCCTCAGGGCAATGCAAGAGATAAGCGAAGAGCTTGACTTGTAAACGTAAAGCGAAAAGCGCAAAGCTACAGTTTAAAGCTCAAAATTTCGTAAAAGTTTAGCCTTTTAACAATATATACCGTACTATTTTTTAATAATTAACGCTTTTACTTTTTCGCTTTTAGCTTTTCGCTTTAATACTATGCTGGATATTAAATTTATACGTGAAAACAAAGATCTTGTCAGAAAAACCATTAGGGAGAAGGGGATTGATTTGGATTTGGACAGACTTCTTTTTCTGGACAAAGAAAGAAGAGAGCTAATGGGCAAAGCAGAGGAGTTGCAAGCCAAAAAAAACAGAATGTCAAAAGATGACGTTAAGGAAGCTACAAAGCTAAAAAGTAAAATCAAGGAACTAACTCCCAAATTACGGGAAGTGGAAAAGGAGTATAATGAATTGCTTTTACTGACTCCCAATATCCACTCTGCTGATACTCCGGTGGGCAAAGACGACTCTTTTAATAAAGAGGTTTTCAGGTGGGGAGAGCCTGTGGTTTTTGACTTTCCTCTCAAAGATCATGCAGAGCTTGGCAGAGAGTTGGATATTATTGATCTGCAAAAGGGGGTAGAGACCAGCGGCTTTCGCGGATATTATCTGAAAAACGAAGGAGCACACTTAGCCTTTGCTTTGCTTTGGCACTCTGTTAAAAAAATGGAAGAGAAAGGGTTTTCTTTCATGATTCCACCGACCATTCTGAGAGAGTTTGCGCTCTTGGGAAGTGGGCACTTTCCCTTCGGGAAGGAAGAGATTTATCAAATAGCAAATCCCGGAAGGCTTAATGACGGAAGTGAAAGGAAAGAAAAAATATATCTTGCCGGAACTTCGGAGCCGTCTCTTCTTGCTTACTTTGCCAGCAAGACTCTTGAAGAAGACCAGTTACCGGTCAAAGTTTCCGCCTTTTCTCAGTGTTACCGGTCGGAAGCAGGAAGCTATGGAAAAGACACCAAAGGGCTTTACCGGCTTCATGAGTTTATGAAAGTGGAGCAGATTGTTTTGTGCAAAGATGAACTTAAGGAATCGAACTTTTGGCTTGAAGAAATGAGAAAGATATCGGAAGAGATTTTAAAAGAGCTGGAGTTGCCCTATCGGGTGGTCCAGATTTGTACCGGAGATATGGGAGCCGGAAAACACAAGATGTATGACATTGAAACCTGGATGCCCTCAAGAAATAATTTCGGAGAAACTCACTCGGATTCCAATCTAACCGACTGGCAACCCAGAAGGCTCAATATTAACTATCGGAACAAGAAAGGGGAAAAAGCCTTTGTACATGCTCTTAACAATACTGTTATCGCATCTCCCAGAATATTAATCGCTCTAATTGAAAACCACCAACAGAGAGACGGGAGCGTAAAAATTCCTGCGGCTTTGCATAAGTATCTTTCTTTTGAGAAGATAAAAAGGAAGGCGGAAAAATAATGGAAATTGATTTCATTAAATCGAGAGAGGAATGGGATGGTTTTTTGCTTGAAAACAGGACAAGCTTTTTGCAATCTTTTTCTTGGGGGGAGTTTAAAAAAGAATATCAAAAAGTAGAACGAATTGAGGCAAGAAAAGAAGGGAAGATACGCGGGGTATGCCAGTTTTTTGAAGAAAAAATGCCTTTTGGGAACTACTTTTACATCCCGCATGGGCCTGTTGCCAAAGAAAAAGAAGTAAGGGAAAAACTTTTTTTGGAAACTGTGGAGATTGGGAAAAGAAAGGGTATGGTGTTTGTTAAAACAGAGCCGGTAGAAAAGATTACCGTAGGGGAAAAATCTTTTCGTCGAATACAGCCGAGAAAAACTCTTATTTCGGATATAACGGGATCGCCGGAAGAAATATTAAAAAGTTTTAGGAAAACAATGAGGCATAACGTGCGTAATTCGCGTGAGAAAGGCGTTGTTGTAGAAAAAGGGAGTATCAGCGATTTGAAACATTTTTTTAATTTACTTCTTAAGACACAAAAGAGACAGAAGTTTACGAGTTATGACGAGCGGTATTTTAAACGCCTTCTTAAAGAAGTCAACTCCGATCTCATACTCGCAAAACATAAGGGAGAGATAGCGGCGGCGGTTATTCTGGTTTATTTCGGGACCACGGTCACTTTTTTGCATTCAACATTTGACTACACAAAAAAAGATCTTAATGCAACTGCTTTGCTTCGCTTTGAATCTGTAAAGTTTGCCAAAGAAAAGGGCTGTACCTCCTATGATTTTTGGGGGATTGATGAGAAGCGTTTTCCGGGGGTGACCGTATTTAAAAAAGGCTTTGGTGGAGAAGAATTTGTTTATCCCGAAGGGAGAGACATTCCCATTAAAAAAATACCCTATATCTGTTACCGTCTTGCGGAAGGAGTAAGAAGTAAAGTAAGAAATCGTTAAGGCCCTACAATGAAAGTAATTGTCCAATTTCTACTAAAGATTATCTCTGTTCTCGTTATTAAGAAATACCGGCCACTTATTATTGCCGTGACAGGGAGTGTAGGAAAAACTTCTACCAAAGAGGGGATTTATAGTGCTTTTTCCGGGTTGAAGAAAATGAGGAAAAGCTCGGGCAATTTAAATACCGAAATAGGAGCTCCTCTTGTTTTTTTGGGGGAAGACAAACCGGGAGAGAGTATGAGAGAGTGGATGTTTATTATTGCAAAAGGAGTAGCTACTCTTCTTAGAAGAAAGAAAACCTATCCGGAGATTATTGTAACCGAACTAGCAGCCGACAAACCTGGTGATATGCAGTATTTGGCGAATTTTATAAAACCCGATATTGCGGTTGTCACCGCGGTGGGAGACGTTCCGGTTCATGTTGAGTTTTACAAAAATGCGGAAGAGGTGGCAAAAGAAAAAAAGAAGCTTGTTGACGCCCTGTCTTTGAAAGGGACAGCGGTTCTTAACTTTGATGATTTTCACGTTTCCCGGATGGAAACGAAAGGAAAAAAAATCACCTTTGGTTTTAAAGAAGGAGCAGATGTTTTAATTAAAGACTTTCGGTGCACATCGACAAAAGGATCTTCTTTTACGCTGAGATATAAAAAAAAGGAAATCCCTGTTTTTTTGAAAAGATGCATAGGTAATTCTTTCGCTTATATAGCCGCTTCCGTTTTTGCGGTAGGGGTTGCCCTAGGATTGTCCTTGGAAGAAGCCGGGAAATGCATTTCCAAAATACGGCCGGAGAAAGGAAGGCTGTTTGTAATAAAAGGGAAAAAAGAAACGACTATTTTGGATGGAAGCTATAATGCCGCTCCGGCGTCCGTGGCCTCCGCTCTTGATGCATTAAAAAATTTGTCCGGGAACAGGAAAATAGCTGTCCTGGGAGATATGCTGGAACTTGGAAGATATGCGGCTGAAGAACACCGAAAAATGGGGAAGATTGCAGCCGAATTTTGCGATTATGTTTTTACAATCGGCGTTTGGGCCGAAGAGATGAAAAAAGCGGCCCTGCACAACGGAATGAGAGAAAGCAATGTGTTTGCTTTCGATAAGGCAGAAAAGGCAGCTCAAGCTCTGGAAAAATTGATTGCCCCTGGAGACATTATTTTAATTAAAGGCTCTCAAAAGATAAGAACGGAAAAAATAGTGTTCTCTCTTATGCAAGATCCGGAAAAAGCGGAAGAGCTGTTAGTACGGCAAACCTCCTTCTGGAAAAAAAATAGATAAAATGAGAAAAACATTAAGAAAAAAACACCGAATAAAAAAAAGAAAGCATTTTTTGGAAAACAATCTGGCAAGCGGGTTTTTTCTCTTCTTGGTTTTGCTTGCGGGGAGTGTTTATTTGTTTGTTTTTTATCCTTTTTTCCAGGTTGAATCGGTTATACTTAGCGGGCGGGAAAACTTAAACAAAGAAACGTTGCTTAAAACAGTAGAAAACTGTACCCGGAAACATTTCCTTTTTTTGGACACGAGGAGTATTTTTTTAGTAAAAGAAGAAGAGATAAAAAAACGTATTTTCCAAGAAACGCTTGTTGTTGAAGATGTTGCCGTTCGGAAGATTTTCCCTGCAAAAGTGGAGGTAATAATAAAAGAAAGGGTGCCGATTTCTGTCTGGTGTGCGGAAAAAAAAGAGGAAAGTTGTTACTATGTCGACAAGCAGGGAATAGTGCTTCAGAGGGCAGACAGAATCTTAAGAGATTTTCCGATTTTTCTAAAAGAAACAAGAACAACCGCAAAAGAAGAGGTAGTCGGAAAGCGGATTATTGATCCTGATCTCCTTATGGTGCTTTTCCTGGCCAAAGAAGGTCTTGCTAAAGAAAATATCTCCGTGAGCTATTTTAAAATACCGGCCGGAAAAACCGTGGAAGCCCATCTTAAAGAGGGGTGGAAGATTCTTTTTTCCTCCAAAAACACAGAAGCGGAGCTTGAAAACTTTAGAGTGATTATAGAAGAGATAGATGATCTAAGAAGGGAGGACTTGGATTATATCGATTTAAGGTTTGGGGACAGGATATACTATAAGTGACCTATGACTTGTGATTAGCAACAAGTGACAAATGACCGGTAAATTGGCACTCTTGACAAAAGATTGCTAATTTTTTATTATTCTCCCAGCTAGAATAATTTACCCTGCTATGAATGATTTAAGTGAGAGACAAAAGAAACTTTTGGAGATTGTAATTCGGGAACACATTGAAAATGCGGTTCCTATCAGCTCGCAGTTTATCGGGGAAAAGCACAGTTTGGGAATTTCTCCGGCGACAATAAGAGCCGAACTCTACGAGCTGATTGAAAAAGGATATCTTTACCAGCCCTATACATCGGCAGGCCGTGTTCCTTCGGATAAGGGTTACCGGTTTTTTGTTGATATTTTGACCGAAAAAGAAATCAAGAGGCTGGAAAACAAGCTGGTAAAAGAGGTAAAGAGAATGCAAAGAGAAGTGGAGGGGAAAATCGGGTTCATGCGTGAGTTTACGAGATTTTTAGCGCATACTTCGTCTTCTTTGACAGTTTCTTATCTTCCCCGGGAAAGCGTTTTCTTTAAAGAAGGGTGGGGAGATGTTTTTCGCGACCCTGAGTTTGATAGTGCAGAGAAGATACGCGGTTTTATGGACATGGTAAGTGATTTTGAAAGAAATATTGACTCACTGCTTACCGACAAAGAGTACGAAAAAACCCGTGTTTATATCGGCAAAGAGGCACCCTTTTCTAAGAAAGACGATTTTAGCATTCTTATCTCTCCCTGCAGGATATCCAAGAGAAAAGGGCTTTTAGCAATTATGGGACCAAAAAGAATGCCCTATGACCGCAATATCGCGCTGGTAGAGTCCATTATTAGATTATTAGAAGAGTAGAAACATCAAGCATGGAAGAAAAAAAGAAAAGAAGCAAAAAAGGAAAATTAAAAGAAGAGCTCGAGGCCTGCAAAAAAGAAAAGGAAGAATATCTTAACGGATGGAAAAGAGCGAAAGCCGATTTTGAAAATTATAAAAAAGAAGAGTTTCGCAGAATGGAGAATTTTCTCAGTCTGGAAAGAGAAAATTTACTTTTAAAAATTATCCCTATTTTAGATAATTTCCACAGAGCGGAAAAAGAAGCAAAAAAGGAAAAGGGTAGGGAAGAGGAATTGGTCTGCGGCCTTCTGAAAATCAAAAAACAGATAGAGAGCTTACTTAAAGAAGAAGGAGTTGAGGAGGTAAGGTCTTTGGGTGAAGAATTTGACCCCCGCTACCATGAAGCAGTAGGAACGGTGGAAGCGGATCCTAAAAAAAGCGGCAAGGTAGTAGAGGAACTCCAAAAGGGATATTTGTTAAACGGAAAAGTTATCAGGCCTTCTAAGGTAAAAGTTGTTAAATAACCAATAACCTATGACCTATGATTTGTAACTTATGGCTTATGACAGTTGTAGTTGTCATTTGTCATTTGTTATTTGTCATTTGTCATTAAAAGAATTATGTCAAAAATACTCGGAATAGACTTGGGAACAACCTTTTCTGCAATGGCAATTGTAGAAGGGGGTGAGGCAAAAATAATAGAAAACAACGAAGGAGCAAGAACAACTCCTTCAGTGGTGGCAATCAGCAAAAAAGGAGAACGTTTGGTGGGTACGATTGCCAGAAGACAACAGGTCACCAATCCTGAAAATACGGTTTTTGCCGTTAAAAGGCTTATCGGACGGAGATTTGACGATCCTGATGTGCAAAAAGAAAAGAAAAACCTTCCTTACGAGATTAGAAAGGAAGAGAGTGGAGAAGGGGTTGAAATTAAACTTGGCGAAAAATGGCACAAACCGGCGGAGATTTCTGCCATGGTTCTTCAGAAATTAAAGAAAGATGCGGAACAGAAAATAGGCGAAAAGATAAGCGATGCTATTATAACCTGCCCGGCATACTTTGACGATGCCCAAAGAAAAGAAACCAAGGTAGCCGGAGAGATAGCCGGATTTAACGTAAAGAGAGTAATTAACGAACCTACTGCAGCTGCCCTTGCCTACGGACTGACAAAAAAGAAAGACCATCAGATAGTGGTGTACGACTTTGGGGGAGGAACGTTTGATGTTTCTATTCTTGACGTTGGCGATGACACAATTGAGGTGAAAGGAACCGGAGGAGACAGTTATCTTGGCGGGGAAGATTTTGACAACCGTATTGTCAACTGGCTTATCGAAAGCTTTAAAAACGATTACGGGATTGATCTTTCGAAAGACCCTCTGGCACTCCAAAGATTAAAGGAGGAAGCGGAAAAAGCAAAAAAAGAACTTTCTACCACCACCCAAACGGACATTAATATTCCGTTTATTACTTCCGACGAGTCCGGGCCCAAGCACCTCAACTATCCTTTAACACGCTCAAAGTTCGAATCTTTGGTTGAAGATCTAGTGAACCGTTCCGTAGAGCTTGCCCAAAAAGTAATTTCCGATTCGGGCATTAAAGTTGAAGATATTGAAGAGGTTGTTCTTGTCGGTGGCCAAACAAGAATGCCCAAGATACAAGAAAAAGTAAAAGAGATCTTCAAAAGAGAGCCCAACAAAGAGATTAATCCCGATGAGGTAGTGGCTGTCGGCGCAGCTATTCAAGGAGGAATTATGGGAGGAGATGTTAAAGATGTGCTCCTTCTGGATGTTACCCCTCTTTCTTTGGGAATTGAAACTCTTGGAGGAAAAAACACCACTTTAATTGAGAAAAACACTACTATTCCTACCCAAAAAACGGAAGTTTTTTCAACAGCAACAGATAATCAGCCGTCCGTACAGATCCATGTTCTTCAGGGGGAGCGTCCTATGGCTCAAGACAATAAATCGCTTGGCCAGTTTATCCTAGACGGCATTCCTCCGGCACCGCGAGGAGTACCCCAGATTGAGGTTGCCTTTGATATTGATGCAAATGGAATTCTCAATGTTTCCGCAAAAGATAAAAGTACGGGTAAGTCGCAATCAATACGTATTGAAGGAAGCTGTGGAATTTCGGACGAGGAGGTAGAAAGAATGAAAAAAGAAGCAGAAAAGCATGCGGAAGAAGACAAGAAAAAGGAGGAGATTATTGATCTTAGAAATCAGGCAGACCAGGTGATTTATGCTGTAGAAAAGATGCTTAAGGACTCTTCTGAACATATTCCCGCCGACAAGAAAGAAAAACTGGAAAATGCGCTTAAAGAGCTTCGCGATGTCCAAAAAGAAGACGATCCTCAAAAAATAAAAGAAAAAATGGAAGCACTAAACGCCGTCTCTCAAGAGGTCGGGAAAGAAATTCATGAAAAAGCCCAAAAACAGCAGCAAGAAGAAGGAAAAAGCAAAGATGAAACAAAGGAAGAAGATGGGAAAAAACCCGAAGAAGGGGAGTATGAGGAGAAGTAACTATTGACCAATGACAAATAACAAATGACAAATAACTAGTGATAAAAAGGTCATAGGTCATAGGTCATAAGTCATAAGTTAGTTCATGGAAGATTATTACAAAATTCTTGGGGTTTCCCGCGATGCTTCGAAAGATGAGATAAAAAAAGCATACCGGAAACTTGCTCACAAACATCACCCTGATAAAGGTGGAGATGAAAATACCTTCAAAAAAATAAGTGAAGCATATCACGTCCTTTCAAGCGATAAAAAAAGGTCGGATTATGATCGGTATGGAAGATCCGGTCCTGGTTCCGGGGCGGGAGCACAGGGGGGCTATGGTTTTTCCCATGGCGGGTTTGATTTTGACTTCGGAGACATTTTTGAGGAGTTTTTTGGATTCGGAAGAGGTCCGCGCAGAAGAAAAAGAAAGGGAGAGGATATCGCTGTTCGGGTTGCCACAAAATTAAGCAAGGTTATACAGGACGAAGAGAAAACAATTAATATAAGCAAGCTTGTTTTTTGTAAACAGTGCCAAGGAAAGGGAAGCGCCCCGGAGGCACAAATAAAAACATGTGCTACTTGCGGAGGAAAAGGAAAGGTTAAAAAAGAAACAGGGACTTTTTTGGGAGCCTTTGCTCAAATTATCACTTGTCAGGATTGCGAAGGGGAAGGGAGTGTCCCGGAAAAAAAGTGCTCGGCGTGCATGGGAGAAGGAAGAGTAAAAAAGAATGAAAAGATTTCATTTACTGTTCCTGCGGGGGTTGATTCCGGGCAAACCTTGAGAATTCAGGGCAAAGGAAATGCAGGAAGGAAGGGGAGTCCGGCCGGAGATTTGTTGATTGAGATCTATGTGGAAAACGATACCGACTTTGAGCGTAAGGGAGTGGATTTGTATTTTACCAGGAAGATAAATTTTTCAGAGGCTGTTCTTGGCGGAAAAATTGACATCAAGCTCCTTACTGGAAAAAGCGTTTCTCTTAAAATCCCTTCAGGAACTCCTTCCGGGAAAGTCTTTCGGCTTTCCGGTAAAGGTCTTCCGCGAGTTTCGGGCTACGGCCAGGGAGATCTTTATGTTGCTGTTGAGGTGGCAGTGCCCCGGAAACTCACCAGAAAGCAGAAAGAGATTTTGGAAGAATTAAAAAAAGAAGGAGTTTAGAATTTGTGTATAGTTAACACTCAAGGGTAACACTTTTTAACTTTTCTTCAGGCGTTAATCCGTTAATTGATAAGTGTATTCTTTGATAATTGTAATAATCAAGCCACTGATAAACAGTTTTCCAT
>PUMQ01000002.1 GCA_003551435.1 Candidatus Nealsoniibacteriota bacterium | reverse complement strand
TTTACTCCCGGGTCGTTCAGGAGCTGCAAAACAGCGTAAAGAGTGGTCGTTTTACCCGACCCGGTAGGTCCGACCACCAAAATCATTCCCCACGGCTTTTTTGCGTTGTTTTTTAGTTTTTTAAGGTCTTCTTCCAACAATCCCAAATTGTCTATGCTAAACCTTTTGCCTTGTTGCATTAAGAAACGCATCACTACATTCTCTCCTTCGGTAGTAGGGAGAATAGAAACACGCACATCAACGGGCTCTCCCGCTCCCGCGCTGTAGTCAAAGCGCCCGTCTTGGGCGGCCGCTTTTTCGTCCGTCCTTAGCCGCGAAAGGATTTTTATGCGGGAAACAACCCTGTCGTGAATCTCTTTTGGGTAGTCAAGAACCCGGAAAAGAGTCCCGTCAATTCTAAAGCGGACAATGCAGTTGTGCTCTAGTGGCTCAATGTGAATGTCAGAAGCAATATTACTGTAAGCGTGCTCAAAGAAAAGGTTTACCAAGTTTACCACCACCTTTTCCGCGCTCTCCGGATTGCTCCTTATGTCTCTGATTAACGCTTCTGCTTCCTTTTGCAAATCCCCTCCGTACTTCCTTAGGGCCATGTCAATTGCAAAAGGAGTAGCGTAGTAAACTTCTACTTTTCGCCCCGTTGTCTTCTCTAGGTGTTTTACAAACTCGTAGTTATCGGGGTTGCTCGTAGCCAAAAGAAGCGCGTCTCCGCTGTCTTTGAAAATAACGGCTCTTTGAGAGCGGGCAACCGCCTCGGGAACATAATTTAAAAGCTCCTCTGTAATCTCTTCTATATTCGCTTTTTTAAGCCCAACGAAAGGAAACCCCATCGCATCGGCCATTGCCTGCCCTAGGTTATCGTCTTCAATAAAGCCTTTTTCTACCAAAGCCCTGTCAAGAGAAATGTTTTTTTCTTCGGCAGTCGCTTTGGCGTTGTCAAACTCCTCTCCGGTTACGTGTCCGGGATTCACCAAAAGTTCCCTGAGCTTGTCTTCAGAGATGTTCATTATTATTTAATTTCAGTATTAAACACACTGTTTACCCATCCTTTCAAAACAAAAAAGGAAGAATGTTTTTCATTCCTCCAGTATAAAACAAGCTTTAAATAAATGCAACGAAAAAAGAGAGAATTTTTAATTTCAAATTTTAAATTTCAATTAAATTTCAAATAATTTTAATTTTAAATTTTAATTTTGGACTTTGGATTTATTTAAGTCTAGAGTAGCTGTTTTTCTTCCATTTTCCTTTTAAGTTGGTCTATATCTTCTATATATATCTCGGGAGGTCTATTTTGCATATATAACGTCTTTTATTACTTCCTCTTTGATTGCGGGCTTTAGAGCGTTTTTTGTTACAAGATCAACCTTTCGGCCAAGTAAATCACTAAGATAGTTTTCCAAGTCAATAAAAGAAAAAAAACCTACTGGCTCGGCAAATTCTACAAGTATATCTACATCGCTGGATTTTCGGCTTTCTCCACGAGCAAAAGAGCCAAAAACCCCGAGTTTTTTGACTTTAAATTTCTCTTTCAACACGCCCCTTTTTTCTTCCAGTAAGGAAATTATTTCTTTTTTTCCGCTTCTTTATTCATAAATTCTCTTCAATAAAATGGCTTTCTTCAAAACAAAAAAGGAAGAATGTTTTTACATTCCTCCAGTATAAAACAAGCTTTAAATAAATGCAACAAAGCAAGGGAGAATTTTAAATTTTAAATTTTAAATTTCAATTGAATTTCAATTAATCTTAATTTTAAAATTCCATGGCCCCAAAATTTCAAAATTCTACGTTTCTTGTAATTTAAATCAAATATTTTTGCCCATTAATTATTTTTCAATCTTGAATTGATTTTTAATTATTAAACATTTTTTCGGCTTTCTTGAAAATCTCCCTTACCCATTTCAGATAACTTCCTGACTCTTTTTCGGAAATTAAAATTCCTCCGTCATATAATTCGCGATTTCGTTTTCCTCTCATTTCATTGGCAACAACATTTATTTCACTGTCTTTTAAGAAAGATGATAACTTTTGAATAAGCTCCCTGTGATGCCCTCTTTTTGCTTTAGCTCTCAACCCCTTTTTAGCACAAATGGCAATTGCAAGTTTCAGCAAAGCGTCATAGCAAAAACGAAAAGAAACTTCGGGGTCGGAATAACTGCCGGCAATTTTAAGGTCTTTTTTTGCCGATTTGTGGTACCTCTCTATTTGTTTTTGGGAAAAGTCAAACTTTTCAAACATTTCGCTATAATATTTTTATTATCTCTTGAGCAAAAATATTTTCTATAAATTCATCCTTTTTTCTTTTCCTTTCCTTGAGTTCTTCAGGAGATATATCAATGATGTTTATTTCTCTTCCCGTGTTTTTTTGCAGGGGCAGTATTTTTCTTTTTGCTTCAAGAGAAGAGTGGCTCCCTACAACCAAAACATCAATATCGCTTTCCCTTTCAAGACTATCCTTGGCATAGGAGCCAAAAATATACGCTTCTTTTACCCCTTTAATTTTTTCCAGCTTTTCCCGAATTAAATTAACAATTCCGTATTTGGAGTTGTAGTAATGCTTCAGTTCTTTTAATAAATGATAGTTCTTGTTAAGCCCAAAATATCTTTGATTGCCCCTTTTTTCAGAAATTAAAATTCCTTCTTCTTCCAGTTCTTTGAGTTTGCGAAAAAGATTCCCCGAATCCAGCTCAAGTTCCTTGGCCAACTCGTTAATATAGCATTGTTTTTTAGGGTTGAGTAAGAAATACCCTAATACTTTTACGGCTATTTTTGACCTTGTTTGAAACATAACTATTGTATTTTTTTACAATAATTATTGTAATTCATTACAATGAATGTGTCAAATTTTTCAAAGCAAAAAATCAACTTTTCCTCGGCTAACGCCTCGGAATGACACAAAAAAGGTGCCTGACCCCAATTTCCTGACCTAAGCCTACTCTACACACACCGTCATTCTGAAGGAGCGAAGCGACTGAAGAATCTCTACCTCTCAAACAAATCATCCCACCCTTGATTCATGCTCTCAATCAATTTAATTTTCTTGTCTCTTTTCCATCCTTTGATTTTCTTCTCTGCAACAATAGCGTCCTTCGGGTCTGAAAACATGTCGTAATAGACAAGCTTGTTGATATTGTATTTTGCAGTAAAGCTGTTTGCGTTTCCTTTATCCATATGTTCAAACATTCTCCTTTCAAGGGCATTGCTTATTCCTGTGTATAAGACAGTGTTATTTTTGTTCGTTGCAATATAGACGTAGTACATGGACGAGTTAAGATTCTTCGCCTCGCTCAGAATGATAGAGTGAAAAAAGCCAAATTCCCCGCCGTGCCCCGTATAGAATTGTACGGGGACTAAAAGAGAAACGTCCCCTATCTCTATCTTAAAAATAAAGCTTAATTAAAGATAACCAACAGAGAAAAAATGCCAAAGGTGACACCTATGATATTTTTTATTCGAGATGCCCAACGGTCAACCCTTGGCCAACAGCTACCCATAAAAGCCAAATTCCCCGCTTGTCCTGAGCTCGCCGAAGGGCCTGCCCCGTATAGAATTATACGGGGACTAAAAGAGAACCGTCCCCTATCTTCGTTTTATATTTATTCAAGCCAGATTTTGTAAACTTTCAATTCAGAATCCATATATCCTGTTGTAGCATGCTCTTCTACTGAGTGGACTCTTATG